>JBEKCP010000501.1:0-4537 GCA_050014815.1 Thermoguttaceae bacterium
AAGGCGGCGGCGAAGATCATCCGGGAGGCGGTCGCGTGACTTCCAAAGATTGAATGCCCTTAGGTACCACAGCCCGAAAGGATGGTGGATTGATGGAGGAGCCTCGGAAATCGTTGATTCCCCGCGTTGCCGCGGGCTCGCTGTGCAGTCCGCTGGAGGTGGGGGCGGATCGCGCGCCGCGGGCCGCGCAGGACCTGGGCCAGATGCTCGGCCGGGCGGGCTGCGAGGTGGTCGCCCTCGGTCCCGTCGATACGTCGGACAAATCGGTGGCCGCCGGGCGCGCCCTCGCCGAACAACACGTTCATGCCGTCGCGCTGGCCGCGGTCAGTTGGTTCGAGGACTACCTGGTCCTCGACCTGCTGGAGGAGTGCGGCGTGCCGGTGCTGATCTGGGCGCTCCCCGGCATGGAGACAGGCGCGCTCTGCGGCACCCAGCAGTTGACGGCCTATTTGCGACAACTGGGGGTTCCCTGCCAATGCGTCTACGGCCCGGCCGGCGATGCCCGCGGGCGCGAGCAGACCGTCGCCTTTCTGCGGGCCGCCGCGCTTCGGAAGCAGATGCGATCCGCGCGCGTGGGACTGGGCGGCTATCGCGTGGCCGGCATGACCGAGGTCTCGGCCAACGAAATGGGATTGAAGAAGGCGATTGGCCCGCGCGTCGTCCCCTTGGATATGCCGCTGCTGCTGAAGCGTGCCGGCGAGATCTCCGACGACCAGGTGCAGGAGCTGTGGCAGGCTGTCGTCGGCCGCAGCGGCCGCTGCAACGTGCAGACCGGGGACGGGCTCGACTCGCTCAAGGTCTATGCCGCTGTCAAGGAATTGATCGGGAGCCATGGATTGGACGCCCTGACGATCGGCTGCTATCCGCACCTGATGGGCCGGGTCTGCCTCGCCGCCTCGCTGCTGGCCGACGAGGGGATCGTGCTCGGCTGCGAAGGCGACGTGAACGGTGCGGTCGGCCAACTGCTCTTGACCCGCCTGACCGGCCTGCCGACGCACAACGCCGACTGGCTGGAGCCGCTCGACGACGGGACCGTCGTGTTCACGCACTGCGGATCGGGCTCCTTCAGCCTGGCGGAGCGACAACAGGACATCACGCTCAGCCCGGTGCGGCTGATGGACCAGGGCGTTTGCGCCCTGTTTCCGGCCAGGCCCGGCCCCGTGACGCTGGTCAGCCTGCTGCCGCGCGGCGAGGGTTACCAGTTGGCGCTCCTCGAAGGCGAGGCTATTTCGACCGAAATGGTCTTCCGCGGCAACCCGCTCCGCGTCCGCTTCGCCCGGCCGACGCCGGACATCATCGAGTGGATCTTTCGCGAAGGCATCGGGCACCACTGGATGGCCGGCTATGGCCATGTCGGCGGTGAAATCAGAAAATGGGCCGCGTTGTGCGGGCCGAGCCTCAGGCTCCTGGAACTCGGGTGACCGGGGTCGCGTGGAAAGGGAAGGCCATGGTTCGCGTGAATCTCGACGGACCGTAGCAACCACCCCGCGAAACGTATACAATAGATCTCTCGATTTGTGAGACATGCAGCGGAGAACCAAATGATGCTTCGAATTCTGGCTGCGAGCGTGTTGTGGTGCGCGTGGGTGGCGGGCGCTGCCGCCGAGACGCCGGCGGTTTCGTCCTATTCGGCGGCGGCAAGAGAGGTTCCCGCCGATGCGCCGGCGGATGCCGTCATGGCCGCGCCCGGCGAGTGCGCCGAGGCCGGTGCTTGGGCGGCCGCGGCGTTTGCGGGAAAGCCGGCGACGACGAAACCAGTCTTGGATCTCCTGTTCGGCGCGGCCGCGGCGGAGCCGCCGTTCTCGTTCGTCTACAACGAAGTTCATTCGGCCGATCTTTTGAAAGCCTGGAAACATGCCGTGCAAACGCAGGACTCGGGCGACCGCACCGTGCACACCGCCCGCTGGACCGACCCGGCCACCGGTCTGTGCGTCTCGGCCGTCGCCACGGTCTACAAACGCTATCCGGCGGTCGAGTGGGTGCTCGCCTTCGAGAACCGGGGCGAGCAGGACACGCCGATTTTGGAAGACATCCAGGCCCTCGACGTGCTCCTGGCGACTCCCGGCGACGGCGCCCCCGCCGTCTTGCACCGCATCGCCGGCGACAACTGCACGGCGAATTCGTTCCAGCCGCTGGAGGTCGCCGTCGAGCCGGGCAAGCCGATCCGCCTGGCGCCGGTCGGCGGGCGGTCGTCCAACGGCACGTTTCCCTTCTTCAACTTCGCGGCGGGGGCACAGGGACTGTTCACCGCCATCGGCTGGAGCGGGCAATGGGCCGCCACGCTCGAGCGGTCTGGCGCCGGCACAACCCGGCTCCGCGCCGGCATGGAACGCACGCACCTGACATTGCACCCGGGGGAGAGAATCCGCACGCCGCGGATTCTCCTCATGGCCTACGGCGGCGACCGCACGGCCGCCCACAACCGCTTCCGCCGGCTGCTGATTCACCACTATTGCCCCAAGGTCGATCGGCGGGTCGTGATGCTGCCGGCGTTCCTGCAGTGCTACGACCGCTACCATGGCCGCGCGGACTGGCCGACCGAGGCAGGGCAGCTCGCCTATGCCAAGATGGCCAAGGAAGTCGGGGCCGAGTTCGCTTGGCTCGACGCCGCCTGGTTCCCCGGCAATTTCCCCGGCGGCGTGGGCAACTGGACGCACAAGCCCGCCTTCCCCAACGGCCTGAAGCCCGTCAGCGACGCCTGCCACCGGATGGGCATGGGGTTCATGATGTGGTTCGAGCCGGAGCGAGTGGGCAGGGGCACACAGATCGCCCAGGAACACCCGGAGTTCGTGCATGGCGGGGCGGCCGGAGGGCTGTTCAAGCTCGACGACCCCGCCGCGCGCCGCTGGATGACCGACCTGCTGTTGAAGCGGATCGAAGAATACGGCCTGGACTGGTATCGCAACGACTTCAACATGGACCCGCTTCGCACGTGGCGCAATAACGACGCCCCGGACCGCCAGGGCATGACCGAAATCCGCTACATCGAGGGCCTGTACGCCATGTGGGACGAGCTGATCGCCCGGCGCCCCGGGCTGGTGATCGACAACTGCGCCAGCGGCGGGCGGCGGATCGATCTGGAGACGTGCATGCGGTCGGTGCCCTTGTGGCAGAGCGACATCAATTGCAAGCAAGGCTCCGAAGACGCCCACCAGGCGCAGAACGTCTGCCTGAGCCTCTACATCCCCCTCCATACGCCGTGCGCCTGGCAGGCGAACTCCTACGAGCTTCGCAGCGTGGTGACGGCGGGGTTGGTGATGCAGCTTCCGTATCTCGAGCCGGGGTTTTCGGCCGAGAAGGCCCGCCCGCTGGTCGAGGAGGTCAAGGGCTACCGCAAGTTCTGGTATGGCGACCTGTATTTGCTGACGCCGCCGTCGCCCGCGGCGGACAAGTGCATGGCCTTCGAGCTCTATCGCCCCGATCTCGGCGAGGGCATTGTCATGGCCTTCCGCCGGGCCAAGTGCGCAGAGGCCGACTTGCCGATCGCCCTCCAGGGTCTGGACGGGGCCAAGGAGTATTTGGTCTGGTCGGCGGACGGTTCGATTGCCCAGACCAAACATAGCGGCGCGGAGCTGACCAAAGCCGGCATCCGGCTGCGGCTGCCCGGCCCGAAGACCAGTGAGGTCATTCGCTTCCGAGAATCCGACCTGGGGCGCGCCCAATAGACTATGCTTGCCAAAGAACAATGCAGGCGCCGGGGCGGCGCCGGGCCTGCGACACTTCTTATGGGAGGACCTCGGATGAGGAACTGCGCGATTTGGTCCGTGGTGCTTCTCGCAACGGCGGGGACCGCCTTCGGCGACGATGTCAAGCCCGCGGAACAGGGAAAAGCAAAGCAGGAAACTCAGGCCGCCGGCAAGGCGGAAGGGTTGCCGAAGGAACTTGCGGTAGACCTCGGCGGCGGGATGAAGATGGACCTCGTCCTGATCCCCGCCGGTTCCTTCATCATGGGTGACCAGAAGGGAGATGCCGACGAGAAGCCCCTTCACAAGGTGACCATCACAAAGCCCTTCTATCTCGGCAAGCACCTGGTCACGCAGGAGCAGTGGCAGGCGGTGATGGGCGACAATCCCAGTTGGTTCAAGGGACCGAAGGACCCCGTGGAAAACGTCGCCTGGGACGACTGCCAGGCGTTTCTCGGGAAACTCAATGCGAGATTCCGTCGCCCTCACCCTAACCCTCTCCCGGCGGGAGAGGGGGAATTCCTGTTGCCCACCGAGGCCCAGTGGGAATACGCCTGCCGGGCCGGGAGCACGACGAAGTGGTGTTTCGGCGATGATGGAAGGCAATTCGCCGCGAACACCTGGTACGGCGACAACTCGGGCGGAAAAACGCACCCCGTGGGAGAAAGGCGCCCGAACGCCTGGGGACTCTACGACGTACACGGAAACGTTTGGGAGTGGTGCCGCGATTGGTACGATGAAGACTACTACGGGCAGTCGCCGGGCGACGATCCGAGCGGGCCGGCGTCGGGCTCGTACCGCGCAAGCCGCGGCGGCAGTTGGGCCAACACCGCCGCGGACTGCCGTTCGGCTTC
>JBEKCP010000502.1:0-4522 GCA_050014815.1 Thermoguttaceae bacterium
CGAGGACAAGCGGTTGACCGAGTTCCTGATGGCCACGATCCACACGCCCTATGACGAGATGGGCGCATTCCGTTCGGCCGGCGTCGGGTTGTCCTGGATCGAGTCCTGCTTCCGCGAGCAAGACCTGCACATGATCTTCTGCTCGGAGTGGGTCGCCGCCGCCTTGTCGAACATCGGCGTCTTCAACACGAACGACGCCGCCCGGTGGAATCCGAATCACCTCTGTCGCACACTCCGGCGGCGGGAACTGGTCTTCAAGCCGCGGAGGATGCGATGAAACGAGACATCTTGGCAGTGTCGCTGTTGTGCCTGCTGTTGAGCGGTTGCGGCGACGGCGGCCTCAAGCTGAGGCCGGCGAGGAAGGAACGCCCCACGGTGAATCTGCAGCTTACCCTGCGGCAGGACAACTGGCGGGGAACGGATGGCAACGGTTCCTGCACCTGGGCCTCGATGGTGTCCTTGCTGCGTTGGCAGGGCCGCTATCAGACGGGGGACTGGGTGCGGCGGAATTACGGCGGTGGCGAGTGGCCGGACGATATGGCCCAGAAGCTCGATCGGGCCAAGATTCGATACGCCTACGTCACCAACGGCAACGTGAAGTTCTTGGAGTGGGCGTGCCGCACGCGGAGGGGCTGCGGCATCACGGTCATGGGCGGGGCGCACATGGTCGCCTTGGTGTATCTCGACGACAAATGGGCCGCCCTCTTGGATAACAACGCCGTCGAGCACTACATCTGGGTTCCGCGAGAGACGCTGATTGCCGAGTGGAAGGCAAGCCTGGGATGGGCGGTCACGCCAATCTACACTCCGGCGGCTCCGCTTCCACAATAAGTCCAAGGTCTGTTTCACAAGCGAGAGAACAATGAACAAGCTGCTACTCAGTGTGCTGTGTGTCTTCATGCTCTTGGCGGCCGTGGGCCCATGCTTTGCCGATACGGTGAACGGCGTCCTGGCCGAAGAGCGCGTGGTCAACCTGCCCAACGATCAGGGCAAGTGGTACATCAGTGTGGTCGGCAACGCGAACGACGCCGGCTACAAAGAAATCCTCGGCTGGTTCGAGAGCAACACGAGCCTCGCCAAGCTGAAGAATCAGGTGCATTTCTGTCCGGTGACGACCGATACGGCGGCCTACACGGAACGCTACGCGCCCAACATCAAGGGGCTACCGACCGTGCGGATGCAGAACGCCGCGGGCAACGTGATCTACGAGGCGTCGGCAAAGGATATTCCGTTGACGGCGGCCGGACTCAATGGTGCCCTGGCCAATGCGGTCAACGAGGCCCAGGCGATCAGGCCGATTCTGCCCTGGCGAAGGGAGATGGAGCGACGGTGCCCGGCACCGCAGCCGAACCCGCAACCGAATCCGAATCCGCAGCCGAATGTCGATCCCGAGCCACAGCCGATCGACGACAGCGCGACGCCCGTTGTGGATGCCGTGGAAGCCATGCTGGCCTGGTACGTCGTGGTTCCGGTCTGCGCGGCGGCGGCAATCTTGGGCATGGCCATCGGCTACGGCCGCAAGCTGAAAGAGAAGCTGATGCCGGTCGTGAAATAACCGGACGGTGCATGTGTCGCGTGTCTGTTCCCTGTGACCTCTCTGCTGCCTGACGCAGCGTTCCCACATTCGGAGAAGAAGTATGAACCCGACCGTTGTGTTGCTGATCCTGGTTGCCTTGGTGTGCGTGCTGCTCGGCCGCGAAGCCGGCAAGTACCTGTTCGGCGTGAACGAGAAGCTGGTGGAGAAGAAGCGAGCCGCCCAGGCGCTCGCCATCCGGCTGCGGGCCGCCGGCCTTACGCTGCTGCCCAAGCTGCTGGAAGATTTCGTGGTGGGCGACGTGAGCGACCTGCTGACGAAGATTCACGATCTGGCCAAGCTGGTGGAAGCCGGCAACGACGCCATCGAGAAGGACCTGGAAGCCACCTACGAGAATGTGCTGGACACGAAGCTGGCAACGCCCGAGGGCATGGCCTTGATTAAGGCGAAGATCGCCGTGATCGAGAAGGCCAGTGCGCCGCCTCCGGCCGCTCCGCTGGCCCCCGCGGCTCCGCCTCCGGCGGCCCCAGTCCAGTGAAGCCGTAAGCCCCTCCAGGGATAGCATCCCTGGATCATCGTCCGCCGCTACGGTCATACGCAGCCGGGCGATTCTCAGTAAACCTGTCACGCCTCTGAATCAAGCGCACTCTTGACAGGTCTTTGGTATCCCCGCGCCCCGGTCGGTGTCGTAAACCGACCGGGGCCGGTTCCCCAAATGCTCCCGGATGCCTGCGAGCCTTTGGGGAACTGATTGTCTTGCAGGAGATGTCGTCGTGGACTGTTGACGATGCCGTGGGCGTCGTACTCCGCATTGTGGCTGCGTTCAGCAGCGGAAAGGACTGGTCGGTATGAAGACACGATCCTTTTGCACGTCCGTGCTGCTGCCGTTGTCAGCCATCCTGACGGTCATCCTCCTTGCAGGCTGCGAGCCACCGACGCCTGTGGCCCCGTGGCCGATGCCCAATCAGCGACACCAGGCTCAGCCCGATCAGCAACGTCCGGTGCAGCCCGACCAAGAACACAAGCAGTGCTGTCCGCCGAAGATCATCGCCTTCGGTGCCCCCTGGTGCCCCGCCTGTTGTGCGGGCCAGTCGAAGTTGGACGCCTTGGAGCGAAAGGGTGTGGTCGTCGAGCATGTCAACATCGACGAGCATCCCGACCTGGCGACCAAATGGGGCATTACCAGCATCCCGGTCTACTTCGTGATCCGCTGCGGTCACGAGACCGTGCGGACGCAGGACATCGACGAGACCGTCCGGCTGATGAATGAGATGTTTTGATTGCGAAGAGCCTTTGCGTCGCCTTCGTAGACGACAACGGAGGTAGCGATGGCTGAGCGACGGTGTGCCAATTGTCCGCCGGGGCCAGCACAACCGAAGCTGCCGCCTGTCTCCGGCCTAGTGGTCGAAGACGGCAAGCGTCTCTGGCACCATGCCCTTGTCACCTGCAATGCAGTCGTGGAGATGATGCGAGTCTATACGCATCTCGGCGCACCGGGCGGTGATCCCGTTCCGCTTCGTCGGATGGCGTCCAACCTCTTGGAAATCGCGCAAGCAGTCGAGGAACACAATGCGAATCGCACTACCGTACAGTGACAGCTATCCGTATGTGACCGTCGTGGTGATGACGCCCAAGGGCGAGCGCACGGCGACGGCGAACCGCAGCTTCCACTCCTTCGTGGACATCGAACTGCCCGAAGGCGTTGGGGAAGACGAGGTGGACGTGTACTCGTGTTTCCTCGATGCCGGGCGGCGTGTGCCGCAGGGTTGTGGCCCTGCGCTTCTCAAAGCGGCGGTGGTGCGGAAGATCGAGTCCGTCTTGTCGGCGGTCGGTCTTCAAGCCGTCAAGCCGACCGCTGAGGCTGCTCCGGTCGCTGAGCTGGCCCCGGTCGTCGAGCCGGTCACTGAGGTGGCCCTCACCGTCGAGCCGATCGTCGAGCCGATCGCTGAGGTGGCCCCAACCGTCGAGCCGGTCGCTGAGGTGGTCCCGGTGGTCGAGCCGGCCGCTGAGGTGGCCCCGGCCGTCGAGCCGGAGGCGGGAAGTTCTGCCAGCGAAGCCACGACGGCGACGGAGGGCTAATGAAACACGAGGTTGCACAGGATGAACGCACTGACCGAGCGACATGCCGAGCGAACCTGAACCATGCAACCTCGCATATAACGGCGGCTACACGATGATTCAGACCCGCGACAGCCACGATGATCTGTGGGATGCCTTCGAGCAGGGCATCACCCGTGGCTTGGAAAACTCGTCTTTGTTGTCGTGTAGCCGGTGGGCTGAGCATCGCCGAGTGATGGGCGCGCCTTTCCCCGGTCCCTATGGCTTTCTGCACCATCCCTGGTGCCGCGAGATTCACAACAGCAAAGCCGCCTTCACTGTGGCGATGAAGGCGGCGCAGTTGGGCATCACGGAAGCGGGGATCAATCGCGCGTTCTTTACGCTCGACCAGTCGAAGCGTGACGTGTTGTACGTGCTCCCGACGACGTTGAACGCGAGCGACTTTTCCAAGGCCCGCTTCACCACCGCACTGAAGCTCAGCCCCTACTTGAAGTCCCTGTTCGTGGACACGAACACGGTCGGCTTGAAATCGACCGGCACGAATGTCCTCTACATCCGCGGGAGCCGTGGCGATTCCAACCTGAAGTCTATTCCGGTCTCCGAACTGATCCTGGACGAGTTGGACGAGATGGATACGAAGGCCATCTGGTTGGCCTTGGAACGTCTTTCCGGCCAAGTCGAGAAGCACGTCGTCGCCATTTCGACGCCGACCGTGCCCAAGTATGGCATCCACAAGCTGTACCTCAGCAGCACGCAAGAGCACTTCTACTTCAAGTGCCCGTGTTGCGGCCGGTGGACCGAGTTGGTGTGGCCCGATTGCTTCGAGATCATTGGTGAAACGGTCAGCGACCCGCGCACCGCCGAATCCTTTCTCAAGTGCAAGGAATGCAAGCATAAGCTGGACCATGCAGCCAAGCCGATGTTCCTGGC
>JBEKCP010000503.1:0-4508 GCA_050014815.1 Thermoguttaceae bacterium
CCTTCGTGGCGCGGAATGTCCAAACACGGGAAAAACCGCTGAAAATCGGCGGAAGCGGGTGTCAGAGACACCTGGGCAACTATCGCCAGGCAGACCAGCCTTCCGCGTTCAGTATTGGGCCGTCACGGTGACCGTGCCGGTCAGCCCCTTGAAGGTGATCGTTTTCTTGTCCTTATTGAATTCGGTCCATGCTTGGGGCAAGTGGGTCTGGTCAGAACTGGTGCGGGGGCGCCGCGTCGAGGACCGCCGGTTGCCCGTCCTTCAGGACGATGGCCTGGCCAATTGCGGCGAGCTGGAGTGCTTCTGATCATCGCAAGGGACTCCCTGGATGGCATGATGAAAACTTAGGACAGGCACCGCAAGTAATAATAAGGGGACAGGTCCGTGTTTTCGGTCAACGCGTTTTGGCCAAAACATGACCAATTGGCCGAAAAACGGACCAGTCCCCGTGCGGCCCGTGAACGGTTACCTGCGCACTTCAGCCATTGTAACCCAATCCTTCAGATCTTGTCACGCTCCACCAACCTTTTTTTTGGGGGGGGGGTGTTGATTGGCCTCTTCATGAACTCGGATCACCTGTTTGCCGAACCGGGCTCTACTCGCCAAGACACACCAGGTGTCCATCCGTGGTGGTCACGAATATCCGGCCCGGCATGGCCGACAGCGATTGGAAGGCCGGTATGCCGGGAAGTGCGACCTTCTGTTGTTTCTTCCCCTCGTCGCGCGAATACGTCCAAAGCACTCCCTTGGGAGACGCGTCGGCGCCGGTCACACCGCTCAGCAGCAACGCATCGGCGGTCACCATCATTCCGTCCACGCGGGTGTCTTTCGGCAGTTCGACAGTCCAGTTGTCTGTCGGTTTCTCGCCCTTCTTGTTGGGCACCTTCATGCAGTGTAACTTGAGCGGGCCGGCCTTGAATCCCGTTTCCCGCCCCCCGGCCACATGGTACGTGAACACCTCTTCACTCTTACAGTCCCAGACCGCGAGGATGACGGGGGCTGGGTACTTACAACCCATCACGAATTTTCCAGGTGGCGCCCCGAGTGCGGAGAAATTCCACGGCCACGGCGGGAAGAGAGTTGTGAGGGGGTCGAGGAGGCCGATCCGGCCTCCCTCCAGGATCCGCCCCTTGGGATGATCCTTCTGCCAGGGCGGGGTCGCAGGTCTCGGTGGGCCTTTGGTGATGACTGGTTGGGCGGCGTCGGAGGAAAGGAGGAATCCTCCCACATACAGTTGGTTGCCGTCGCTCACGGGAATGTCATTGCGATAACCCTTCTTCCTGGCCCAGGCCGTAGATCCGTCTTCCAGTCGAAATGCACAAAAAGCGATGCCGCCATCCACTTGGTACGTTCTACCGGCGGTGGCGTACACCAGATTCTTCTCCACCGCGACACAACCCGGCACAGGCCAAGCCGATTCCAACTGGCCATAAGCCGCGACATACTGTTCGGCCGGCGCGGCACGCGAACGCCAAACGAGTTGTCCATCGTCCGCCCGTAGGCAATAGACCCATCCATCCCGACTTCCGAAGAGGCAGCGCCCCTGATAGATCGTGGGCGGGGCGTCCACACGCGCATCCGCGCGGAAAGTCCATCTGGTTTGGCCATCGGCGGCGGATACGGCCAGGATGCGATGGGTTTCAGAATCCGCGACATAGACCATTCCGCCGGCGATCGTTGGTGCGGTAAGCCCCGCGGCAATCTTGGAAAGCCAATTCAAAGCCAAGGTTCCTTGCGGCAACACGGAGAGTCGCTTTTTCCAGAGGAGTTTCAATTGTGGCGGCATGGAAAACGGCGCGCAACTGCTGCGCGTGGCATCGTGGCGATACGTGGGCCAGTCGCCGTCCGTCATCGTAAAGGGCTTGTTGCCTCCCGGCCCTGTGAGTACCGGACGCGCCGCCGAGAAATCCTCGTCCTTGACTTGAACGCCCGCTGTGCCGAACGCCGGAAAACCGTCCAAACGCCCGCCGGCATCGCAGCCGCACAAGGTGGGTCCCGAGTATAACATGCCGTTGGCGACCATGGCGCCATCGCCGCACTGCGTGCGAAGCCCTGCGAAATAGAAAGCATCCGCAGGTTCGGGACCGTAGGTGAACGTCAGCCCGCGCGGAATGATGAAGTTCGGCGTGACCACCGGCGGGGTGCAGTTGCCGTTGAGTGCCTTCGGTGCGGATCCGATCACCTTGCCGGTAGAGGGGTCGTGCAGGTTTCCGCAGATTGCGACGCCGTTCTTCCAAGGAACGACCACGCGGCGTCCGCGTTGTTCCGCCGGCAGATTCGGCGGCGGTACTGGCGCCGACCACAGTCGTGCGCCATCCTGAGTCGAATAGGCGGCCACCAACTCCTTCGACGCGACAACGATCGTTCCCCGACAGAGAAACTGCAATGAAACCGGACCCTCGCTCTTCGCCGTCCATCGCTGTTTGCCTGTCTTGGAATCCAAAGCAACGAGGTCATTCGTTCCCAGCACATAGATCGTGTCGCCGCCAATCCGAAACCCGCCGCCGACACCCTCCACCTTCCACTTCGCCTCGCCGGCGCGGACTGCGAAGGATTCCATGACCGGCAGGCGTTTGTCGGTGAATGAAGCGACGTACAGCGCCTCGCCATCGGAACTTACACCCGAAACGCGACCGGCCGCGCGGATGACGAATGCCTGCTCCCCGTTGTTGCTATCGTAGGCCACAATCTCCGAGTCCTGGGCCTCAAATAGATGGGGGCCGGCGGCGCATATCCCGTTGATGTTCCTGTTTCGCTTGCTGTCGCTCCATAGGCGAATCCCGTTGAAGGCATTGCGTGCCACCAATACCGACGTCCTCTCCGCCTTTCCGAAGTTCATCACGTCCAATTCGGTCAGCATGTACGTCTTCCCGCCCGCACTGATCAGCAACTGCGTTGGCGATTTGATTACCGCGGATCCATAGTGCGGCCCATCCACCCAACGCAACTCGAACGGCGCTTTGAAGGCCGCGTCGCGCGAGATCAGGGCTCCGGCCATCGCGTTCTTTTGATTGCGCCACTGGTCCATCTCGGCCGGCCGCGGCTTGATGCGGCGGTCCCATTTGCCGTCACGCCACAGGCAGAGCACACCTTGCGGAACCACCACGCGCAGCAACTCATCCTCCGTGATGCCCTTCTTTGCCCAGGCGTCCCAATCGCTGACAACGAGCAGGTCGACCAGGTTGTCGCGATACGGCAGCCGCTCCTTGCCGCGATGCTCGACCACCGAGGCCAAGCCGTAGAGACCGGCGTCTTCGATGGTCTTGCGCGCGGTTCGCAGCCTGTCCTCATCCGCGGCCAGCCCGTGGACGAGCCTCCGGCCGCCTTGGGCCAGCGCCGTTTCCAACTGACCGTCGGTCGTTCCAAGATGCACGACCAATCCGGCTGCCACGCCCGAGTCGCGGACGAGCTCGTCGACCGCCCGCGGCGCGGCCTCCACTCCCCGCGTCGCGCAAAGACACGCCACCAGACACAGGGCCCATCGGCTCCATGGTTCACGTCTTCCGTTCATTGGCTTACCTCGGATCCTGTTGTGTTCCTGGATACTATTTCTCGGCCGGCTTCACGGTCGGGACGGCTGGCATGCCTGTTGTCTTCCGCAAATCGTAGCAGTACAAACCGTCGTGGCCGCGAACGAAGAGGCGGCCGTCAACGACAGGGTAGATTACAGGCTGGTTCGCGTAGGCGGAGTCGGGCGTGTGTAGGGGCACCCATTGGCCTTCGCCGGCGTGATTGGTTTTGCCGGCCGGGTTGCCGGCAGGGATGACACGGAAGTCCTTGGGGTTACCCTCGAGCATGAGGAACGACTGCCCGCCGTGACGCCCCTCGGGCTGAATGAAAACACGGCCGTCCACGGCGAACATAATCTGCGTTCTCGCTCCGCCGGCCTTGGCCGTGGCCACTTTCTCGCCGCTGGGGAGCTTGAGGCAGAACGTTTCGGCGGCGCCGTCAATGTAGACGTGGCCGTTGGCAATGGTCAGCGCCAGCTTATCGACGACCGGGTACGGAGCGGTTACCGCCCATATCTTTTCCATGCCTTGCTCGCCGAGGCGATAGCAGAGCGCCTGCGTGTCCGATCCAAAATCAGACTCGCCGGGCTTGCCGCCTTTGGTCGCATTATAACCCACGAGATAATCGCCGTCGACGATCGGATAGACATCGCCCAGACCCCAGAACGGTGACTCAGCGGTCCAAATCGCCCTGCCGGTCTTCGCGTCGAGGCACGAAATTATCGTCTTGCCCTTTTCCCCGCCGCCGGACACCAGCACGCGCTCGACGTTGCCCTTCCGCCAGACCAGGAGGTTCCCCGCCGGGCCTTTCCAGAGTTGCTTGCCGCTGGCGCGGTCCAGCCCCACGGTGCCGCCGGCGCTGGCCACCAGCACGCCATCGGCCACCACAGGCCCTGTCGCGCCCGCGCCGAATGCGCTTGCGCCCGAGGAGTATTCCCATAGCAGCTTGCCCGTCTTGGCATCCAGTGCGTATACGCGCCCGCCATAGTCGCCCACGTA
>JBEKCP010000504.1:0-4507 GCA_050014815.1 Thermoguttaceae bacterium
TTTCCACCGGCTGGCAGGCCGCGCCGAACCAGTTGGCGGCCCCCGGCGAGGCCCCCGAGCCCACCGTGCCGTCGGACCTGTCGATCCGGGTCCACGAATCGGCCGCCAACAACCTCGCGGCGACCGTCCTGGCCGGGCTGGTGCTGCGGGAAGATATGTTCCAGTCGACGGTGACCGGCTTCCTCGGCCACATGCCCGACCGGTTCCAGGACGATAAAGACGAAGAGCCCTGGACCATCATCTTCGATCGAAGACAGCCGATCACCGTGTCGTTTGCCGACAACGGCTTCCACGTGACGATCCGCGGCCGCGAATATTTCAGGGGCGAGAAGGGCTATCCCGGCATGAACGTCACGGTGGCGTACAAGCTTCAGAAGACGGACCAGGGCATCAAGGCGATCCGCGACAACGAGATCCAGATCTTTCCGCCGGGCTTCGTGTCCGGGGCCGGCAGGCAACTGAGCGTTCCCCAGCAGGCCATCAAGACGATCCTGCAGAAGAAGCTCGGCAAGGCCCTGGAGAAGGAACTGGTGCCGCAGGGCTTTACGCTCAAGGGGAAGTGGGCGGCGGCGGGCAAGTTCATGCCGGTCGAATGGACCGCCCGCGACGGCTGGCTCGTGATGGCCTGGCGGCGGACCGTCGCCCCCCCCGCGGCGGCCACCGCCTCCAACCCGTAGGGTTCCTGGGGGCAAAACGCGGGAAACGGGCCTTTTCCGTTGCCCAGGCGTTTTACGTGAACGTCTGGGCTAAAGAAAAGCAACCCTATTCGCGTCTTCTGCGCCCGCCGCCCGAGGAGCCGCCACTCACGGCACCCGTCAACCACCAAGCCACGCAACGCTTTTCCGCTGCGGTCTTCTCGGTTATACTAAATGGTTTCCGCCAGGTATGACCCCCGAAGGTGCGACGGTGAGCCGTGTGATCTCCTGCCCCCACTGCCAGCGCAAGTTGTCCGTCCGCGACGAATTGACGGGGAAGCGACTCGCGTGCCCGACGTGCAAGGGCGAATTCCAAGTCCCGGCGTCTCTGCAACCGGCCCCCGCCCGCGGAACTCCCCGCCGGGCCGCCTCCGCGAAGGCCAAGGGGGTGCCCCTCCTGGCATGGTACATCGGCGGCGGCGCGGCCGCGGCCGTCTTGTTGATCGTCGTCGCCGTGATGGTTACCGGGGGCGCCTGCGGCGGCGGAAAAGGGAAAAACGCCAACGTGAAGTTCGGTCTCTCGGAGGGTAAGCGGAAACTCATCTTCGAGGAGCTCATCAAGGCCGTTGACCAGGGCGGCGAGGCGGAGGCCAAGAAGACCCTCTGGCCCAGGATCGAAGCCGAGTACGGAATCGACGCCGACAAGCGCGAGAAGATCCTGGAGGAAGGGTTCAACAATCCGAAATGGTTGCTGCCCTCCATCGACCACTACACCGCCCAGACGAAAGCCAACCGAAGGGATTGGCTGAGGGGACGCAACCAGCAGCAGGACCTCTCGCCCCGAAGGCGCTGAGGTGGTGGGACGGCTGTCGTTTAGCGGGCGGGCTTGCCCGCCGAGTGATTCGCGGAAAAGTCATGCTCTAACGCGGCGGGCAAGCCCGCCCGCTAAACGAGTTCGAACCGCACCCACATCGATTTGCAATCCCGTCAGGAAGAGAAGGTCCGTCCCCGGGACCGCCGGCGCGAAGCGCGCAGAACGCCCCATTCCTTGGTCAGCGTCTCGAAGACCTCGGGGGACTCGTAGCGGATGATGTTCTGTCCGTCGGGGATCGGCCCGATCAAGCCGCGAAAGACCGGCAGCCCCCGCAGGCTCAAATCCGTGCTGCAATCGTCGACGCCGACTTGCAGGTGCCGCTTCAGGAGGGCTTCCTGGTTGTCGTATTCGCGGATTCGGATCTGACCGTCGGCCCCCCGGGTGACAATGCGATACGTGTCTTTGTTCTTGCCACTGATCCTCTGCTCGGGTGCCCATCCTATGGCGGTGTCGAAGCCTTCCAGGCATTCCCCATATCGGCACCCCCGGCGGGCGGCACGGAAGCAAAGTCCCCGCCCCGACATAGCGATGCCATCCGCAAGAACCCTCACAACAAGCATCACAGCTAGGAGCGTTTTCCTCGACCCTCGGGGAGTCCGCGCGGGGTGTCTTGGAGACCGTTGGCAGGGAAAGGGGCGACGCCTCCTCGTTTGCCAATTCTGCCGTCGCCGCCGAAGGGGCCGCTTGTGCGGCGCGGACTGGCCGGGATTATTCATTGGGGACACCAGCCCGACGCGCAAGCGAGGGGGAACCCGCCGCCGGTCCCTCGCTTGCGCTTCGGGCTAGCGATCGCCCATGAATAACACGGGTTAGAGATACCCGTTGTCCATTCCCAGGCGGGTTTGCAGCTCGTCGAACTGCTGGGCGTAGCGGTCGCTGGAAGAGTGGACGTGCTCGGCCTCGGTGACGAACTTCATCTGCTCGTTGCAAGGGATCCGCCGCTGGCGGTAGATCGCCTCGAAGTCGGCCAGCCGGTCGCCGTAGACGATCAGCAGTTTGTGCTCGTCGAACTGGATCTCGTGCGGGATGTCCGGGTTGAGCACGGCCAGGCCCGTGCAACCGTCGTTGACCAACAGGTCCTCGTACTCCCAGAGGATGCTCTTGAGCACGGGCACGTCGATGTGCTCGCGGTAGAGGTCCGTATGGCCGCTCTGCTGGCGGTGGTGGCTGGTTTCCAGCACAACGTCGACGACGCCCCCCAGCGGATCGATCAGGTCCATGAAGGTCTCGAACAGCCGCTCGGCGGAGACCGAGGCCATGAGGACCGGCACCGCCGTCCGGCCCTCTTGCTCGCGGTAGGTGTCGTGGCGATAGCCTTCGGCGGGCACCACCTGAAGGTCGTAGGAAGGGCGCACGGCGTCGCTGAGCAGGAAACTCCCGTACCGGGCCACCCCCAGGTGGGCTTCCAACTCCTCTTCGCTGAGGCGCTCGAAGCTGCTGGTCCCGGCCGGAAGGGAACTTTCACGAAAGACGTTGCGGAAAAACTTTTTCAGGAACCCCATCGACAGTTCTCTACCTGCTTGGCGTTTCGAGGATCATGGAGCGGGGATCAAGGGGTTGTCCACGCCGCAGTTCGAGGAAAAAGGGGACAGGTACAGTTTGTGCGACGACCATGTGTACATGGTGCCCCGGCAAATTGTACCTGTCCCCTTTTTCCCTTCGCAGTTCGGAGATGTCCCATGCAATCGTAGGTTACGCTTTGCCGGAGTCGGTCGGGTGGGGGAATTACTTTCCCGGCCCCGGATCGGGGCCGCCACGGCAAGGGCGGAAGAGTCGGCGCGGTCGCCATATTCGTTTCGGACGGACATCGGCCGCCGGCGGCCCCGCCAGCCTCCCCCCTCCCTGTGAAGCAGTTGCCCACGCCAACTCTAGCACTGGAATCCCGGCGCGAGGCCCCGTGCCGGCCCAAAACCCCGGAAACCGCCCCCCGCGCGTATCGAGGGCTCCGTCCAGCCGGTAGTTTGCCGCACGCGGCAAGATTTCCTGACGGGCCGACCGTGTAGTCCGCAAACGAAGTGTGCCGGCTGCCTAAGACGGCTGGCGTTCGGCCGCTTTCCCTAGTACATTAGAAAGAGGGCCATTTTCAGGAAGAGCGTGTGCGAGAGGCGTTTTCCATGCGTCGCAAACTCGTCTGGTTGCTCGCAATCGCCTGCGTGACAGTGGCGGTGGCGGTGCCCGCCTCCATAAGCCTTCTTCGTTCCCGGCCGCGGGCCCCTCTCCCCCTGACCGAGCGCGATACGTGGGACGTCTGCCGCGTGCGGGGTGTCCGTGCCGGTTACTTTCACACGACCATCACCCAGGACACGGAGGACGGCAGTCCGGTCGTGAAAGTGGAACAGGTGCTCCACCTGGACCTGAAGCGACTTGGCCAGCCGATCGTGCAGGAGATCCGGCTGACCGACACGGAAACGCCCGAGGGAAAGCTGATTTCCTCCGAGTGCGAGATGCGCGACGTGCGGCTCGGCCGCTCGTTCCAGCGGACCACGGCCCGCGTCCGCGGCGACCGGCTCGAGGTGGAAGTGGCCACCATGGGAAAGCGCAAGACGGAGTCGCTCGACTGGTCGGCCAAGAACGGCGGCATGTTGGGCGACGCGACATCGCTCCTGCGGCGGCCCATGAAACCGGGCGAGCACCGCGTCCTGACCCACTTCGGCGCCGATAACCAGATGATCGAGACGGATTTGACGGCCCAGCAAGAGGAGCACACGGACCTCCTGGGCGGCCGTTTCCGCTTGCTCAGGATCGACCAGGTGGACCGGCTGCCCAAGGGCCAGAGCATCCGGGGTACGATCTGGACGGACCCGTCGGGCGAAGTCGTCAAGTTGTGGAACGACCTGATGAAGATGGAGGCGTTCCGCACGCCGAAGGAGGTGGCGCTGGCCGAGACGCCGTTGGCCAAACTGGACCTGGGTGAGGATACGCTCGTCCGGCTCAACCGGCCCTTGCCGCAGGGCCATGACACGCGGCAGGCCCGCTACCTCGTGCGACTGAAGGAGGG
>JBEKCP010000505.1:0-4502 GCA_050014815.1 Thermoguttaceae bacterium
CCGGGTTGCGTTCAGCGACGGCGAGGCCGAGAACGAGTATTCACGGAATGTCCAGATCGCCGACCTGAACGCCTTGAACGCCACCCTTGCGGTCATCAAGTGGAAGAAGCTGCGAGGCTACTACCACGACACCGGCAAGGAACACTTCGGCGCCTATACGATCGCCAACGACTGCATGGCGAACGAGGACAAGGCATGAAGCCCGAGATTGTGCTGACGCATGAGTTCGTTGAGTTCATTCCTGACGAACTGAAGGAGCGAACGCTCTACGTGTCGATTAGGTACAAGACGGTGGTGCACCTGTGTTGTTGTGGCTGCGGGCGCCAGGTTGTGACTCCACTGTCGCCCACGGCCTGGAAGCTGACGTTTGACGGCGTTTCGATTTCGCTCTATCCGTCAATCGGAAGTTGGAACCTCCCTTGCCGGTCGCACTACTGGATCGAACGAAATCGGGCCAAATGGTCCCGGCAATGGTCCCAGGCACAGATCGAGGCCGGAAGAGCAGCCGAGGCACGGGCGACGGCAAGGTATTACGGCACAGAAGTTCGGAAGCCGGAACCGGCTCCGGCCCCGGCGGTTGCCGGCCGGACGACGACCAACTCCTCTCCAGCGTCCAAGGAGAACGTCTGGCGAAGGATAAAGAAGCGGTTGTTCGGGTCATAGGCGATCGTCGAGCCACGAGCGCCTCCGACCACGTTGTGGACGTCCATCCCGGCACGCCTACGTCCACTGACGTTTGCCGGCGTCCACGGGGTCTCGTCCACGGGCGTCCGGGCACGTCCAGGGCCGTCTTTTGCGTCGGACTTTCGAGAGTGGCTACAAATTGGCTACATGGGGCATGATGCGGCGCGATGTGGGCGTAAAATAGAAGCCCCGCAACTCTTTGCGGGGCTAGGCTTTACGCAAGCGGCACTATACGATGTTCTGCGGGATCAAAGGGGACAGTCCCATTTTTGCGGCGTCCTGCCACAAAAATCGGGACAGTCCCCGCCAGCGGAGGGCACGGGATTCGAACCCGCAACCCCTTGCGGGGCACCACATTTCCAGTGTGGCCGCTAGCCATTCGCTTACCCTCCGTAATTGCTTACGCGACTTCATTTTGCGCCAAGGACTTGCGGCCGTCAAGGGCCGTTTCGCCCTCTGCGCGCAACAGGCGAGCAAGACTGGGTGCAGTTGGATTCGGGCTCTTGCCCGAAACCCCAGCCGCCAAACGCCTTTCAACCGCCCTCTTGGCGATGGTCAACCAGTAGACGCCAGGACTTCCAGGTACGTGAGCGGTAGCTTCCAGGCATTCCACCGCCTGCTCAGCCACTCCACGAGGGCCTTGCTCTCGTCTGCCGTGACTACTGGCACACAAAGGCCGGGGGCGGGAGCATGTTTCCGCGCAGCAGTACGCTCTTCAGCATAAGGGGTAGAGATCATGCACCGAAGTTCTCGTTTTCCAAGATGGGCCAGGCGATCCGAACGTCGCACCACTGAATCGCGGCAGGGCGTTTTCGGGCTCTCTCGATATCACCGCCGGCTCACGGTCGAACCCCTGGAGCAGCGCACCATGCTCTCCATCGGACCAGGCTCGATCATCAATCCGGCCCCACCGGCGCCGCTCAGCACCAAACCCTGGCCGACCTGCCCGTTGCGGCGCAGCAGGCCATCTCATTGGCAATCGGCCAGGACCAGTCCGCGTATCATGCGGCATCCGGAGCGGCGGGCGTGACCTTGGCCAACCCGGCCAACAGCTTCACCGCCCAAGTGCGGTCGGGGGTTTTGCACGTCTCCGCCGGGGCGTGACACCTGGGACATGTCGCTCGCGGGGCTTGGCTACGGCGGGGCGGTGCAGCCGGTGGGGACCGCGCAGACCTCGACCAACGGCAACCGGGTGGACTCCGACTATGGGGCGATCGACGAGTGGTACGTCAACGGCCCGGGCGGATTGGAGCAGGGCTTTACCGTGGCGCCGCTGCCGCAATCCGACGCCGCCGGCTCGCTGACGGTGGAGTTGGCCCTGGGTGGCGACCTGACGGCCACGGTGAACCCGGCCGGGGACGGACTCGCCTTGACCCGGCCGGACGGCTCGGCCGCGCTGGGCTACACCGGCCTGGTGGCCTGTGACGCCGCGGGCAAGGCGTTGCCGGCCTCGCTGGAAGTGCGGGCCGATGGGGGCCGCCAGGAACTGTTGATCCACGTCAATGCCGCCGGGGCCCAGGGGCCCGATCACCATCGATCCGTACCTGCAGGAAGCCAAGCTCATTGCGTCCGATGGTGCGGCGCTTGACGAGTTCGGCTCCTCGGTTGCGATGAGCGGCAACACGCTGGTGGTCGGGGCGGAGTACGCCACGATCAGCGGCCGCAGTGCCGAGGGTGCGGTCTACGTTTTCACTAAGTCCGGCTCTACTTTGACCCAGCCCCTCAAGCTCACCCCGACCAGTGGGGTGGCGGGCGAGGACTTCGGCTGATCGGTGGCAATCAGCGGCGACGGCAACACCCTGGTGGTCGGAGCGGTCCGCTGGAACACCGAGCAGGGGGCGGCCTACGTGTTCACCTATATGGGGTGGCAGTAACACTTGACCCGGTCAGCAGCCCGACGAAGAACAGCAAACCCACCTTCTCCGGCACTGGCGGGACCGCGCCCGGCGACCTGGGCACGGTAACAGTCCTTATCTACTCCGGTCCGGCAGCCACGGGCACGCCCGTGCGGTCGCTGCCCGTCAGCCTGACCAGCGGAAGCTATTCGGTTGCACCCACCACGGCCCTTGTCGATGGCACGTACACCGCCCAGACGACGCAGTCGGACCTGGCGGGGGACACCGGCACTAGCGCTCCGCGAACATTCCTGGCGGATACCGTGGCCCCCACGGCCAGCTTGACCACCGCCCCGCCGACGATCAATGCCGCCAGCGCCGGCGGCAGCAGCACGAGTTTGACGGTCACGTATGCCGACAGCGGCTCGGGGATCAACACCGCCAGCCTGTCCGCGTCGAACGTGGCGGTGAGCAACGGGGCCGCGGTCAGTGGGTTTTCGCGCAACGGCAACGCCGTAACGTACACGATCACGGCCCCGTCGGGCAGCCTCCCCGCGGGGACGATCCTTGACGCCGGCGTCCCCAGCGGCTCGGTGACCTTCTACGCCAACGGCAACCCACTGCGCACGGTCAACCTGCGCGGCGGGACGGCCTCCTACAGCACCTCGACCCTGCCGGCGGGCAGCGACACGATCACGGCCTCCTACTCGGGCGATGCCAACTTCGCTCCCGCCAGCACCAGCCGCGTGCAGACGGTCAACGCGGCCGCCACCAGCGTGGCGCTGATCTCGTCGGCCAATCCGTCGGTGTTCGGCCGACAGGTCACTTTCACGGCGACCGTCAGCGCCGTGGCGCCCGGCGGCGGCACGCCCAACGGCACCGTCACGTTCTACGCCGACAGCTCGTTGCTGGGCCCGGCCGTAAAGCTGGACAGCAACGGCAAAGGCGTCTTCACGACCTCCGCTCTGAACGTGGGCAGACGCACGATTACGGCCGTCTACGCGGGCAGCACGAGTTTCAGCGGCAGCAACGGCAACATGATACTGGCGGTCAACCTTTGAGACAACACAGCATCGGCGCTGGCCGCGGGGTCGATTACCTTCTGGGTTTTCTGCACGGGCACCCGCCTTAGTTTCTGTTGCGGAAACCCGTGTAGGGTGGGTCGAGCGAAGCGAGCCCCACCAGAAATCGGCCAAATTCTGGTTGGTGGGGCTCGCAGACCATGCTTCGCACGGTGCCCTTCGACCCACCCTACAATTCCGCCACCTTCCGCAACAGAAACGCCTTAGGAAGCATCCGATGCGCGAAATGGTGGAACTTTCGAGCTTGGACCTGCGGTATGAGGGGCATCGCTTGCGGGACGACGCCCGCGAAGCGCGCCTGCTGGCGTCGATCGCCCAACGGGGCGTCGAAGAGCCGCTACATGTACACCCTGCGGCCGTTCATGCGCATGAACACCCCGCGGCGGCAGGGGATCGAACGGTTCGTCCAGGCTGTGGCCGGGGGCACCCGGTACTCCGGGTCGCGGTTGAGCGTGCGGGACATCGAGCTGTTGGCCCAGGGATACTTCCGCGGCCCGGCTTCGCTGCGCGAGGCGATCGAGGGGGACAAGCTGAACTGGTCGCTCGATCAGTTGAAACACGTGCCGGAGGATCGGGAAGGCTGCAACGGGGTCGAGCGTGGGTTTCTGAGGGATCTCGAACTTCTGCGGAAATCCGTCGAGCGGGTGATGGCCAGGTGCCACGACCCGCGGCTGGGCAGCCCGGCCTTCCTGGCCCAAGCGAACTTGCTCAGCGGCGGCCTGCTGAGCACGCTGGCGCCTTTTAGCGAAAGGATGAAGGAGCTTCATGATCGATCCGGATTGGCGAGTTGCCCCCGGGCGTCGTCGCCTTGCAGAAAGCGCTGGAGCAGAGGCAGCACGGCTTCGAGCGTGTCGCGTCTTCCCAGGTTGGCGATGACCTTCTGTTTGACGCGTCCCTTCTC
>JBEKCP010000506.1:0-7142 GCA_050014815.1 Thermoguttaceae bacterium
TGGTCCTCTCGACCGTCTTCCCCTCGCGGTTCCACGATTCCAGCCGCGAGCTGAAGCGGGCGGTCCAACAGGGCCGCTTCGGGCGACTCACCCTCGGCGACGCCATCGTCAAGTGGTATCGAAGCCAGGCCTATTACGACGGCGGCGCGTGGCGGGGAACCTGGGAACTCGACGGCGGCGGCGCCCTGATGAACCAGGCCATTCACAGCGTCGATCTGCTGGCGTGGCTGATGGGCCCGGTGGCCGAGGTCCGCGCCGGCACCGCCCTGCTGGCCCACCAGCGGATCGCCGTCGAGGACGTCGCGGTGGCCACGGTCCGGTTTGCCAACGGGGCCCTGGGGGTCATCGAGGCCGCCACGGCCGTCTATCCCGGCTACCTGAAGCGGATCGAGATCCACGGCACCGAGGGCTCCGCCGTCATGGAGGAAGAGGACCTGGTGAAGTGGGACTTCGCCAGGAAGAAGCCCGGCGACGCGGCCATCGTTGCGAAGATGGCCGGCCGAAAAAGCGGCGGCGGCGGAGCGGCCGACCCGGCGGCCATCGGCCACCACGGCCACGCCCGGCAGTTCCAGGACGTGCTCCGGGCGATCCGCAGAGGCGTCGCCCCGCTCGTGGACGGCGCGGAGGGCCGCCGTAGTGTCGAGATCATCCTGGCGATCTACCGGGCGGCCGAGACCGGCCGTGGCGTCGCGTTGCCCCTGGCCGCCGACCCGACGCTCCGGGCGAGAAAACGAGGGATGGAATAGCCCGGATTATTCACGAGCGTGTGCCACTGCTTGTTTGCAAGCAGTGAATGGACAACGATTTGCGCTTCACACTGCTTGCAAGCAAGCAGTGGCACACTGCGCGCACCGTCGCCAGTTCATGAATAATCCGGAATAGCCCACACCAGCCCGAAGCGCCAGCGATGGGTCGCGTGTCCCATCTGTGGATGGGTGGCGCAAGTTGCACTTTGTCGAAACGCCTGGGCTACGGAAGGAAACGTCTTTGCAACTCTTCGGGTTGCCGTACGCCAACCGGCGCGCTACTGCGACCACTTCGTCGGGGCGCGGTCCCAACGGTGCTCCTTCAGTTCTTGCACCAGACGAGGCGAAAGCAGTTGGCCGTCGCTGGCCGCCATGTTCGCGCGGACGTGCCGCTCTCTCCGCATGCCCGGAATGATCGTGCCCACCGTCTTGTTGGCCAGGATCCACCGCAGGGCCATCTCGGGCATCGTCATGCCGGGCGGAACCAGCGGCCCCAGCCGGTCGCCGCGCTCGACGCTGGCCGTGAGATTCTCGGGCACGAAGTACGTGTTGCGCCAGTCGCCGGCCGGCCAATGGGAGTCCCGGCTGAGCGTGCCCGTCAACGTGCCTTCGTCCAGCGGCACGCGGGCGATCACGGCGATGTCGAGTTCCTCGCACAGCGGGAAAAGCGCGTCCTCGGGCGCCTGGTCGAAGATGTTGTAGATCACCTGCACCGCGTCGATCTGTCCGCCGCGGAGGGTCATGAGGGCGTTCCACGGCTCCCAGCGGTTGATGCTGATGCCGATCGCGCGAACCAGGCCCTCGCGCTTGAGGTCGTCCACGGCCCGCTGCCAGCGCGGGTCGCGGGCCCAGGAGTCCTCCCAGACGTGGAACTGCTGCAAGTCGACGTGGTCCAAGCCGAGATTCTCGAGGCTCTGTTCCGTCATCTGGCGGATGTAGTCCGCCGGGAAGACGTCTTCGAGCCGGGCGTCGCGCCGCGAGGGCCACTGGCGGTTCTTCGGCGGAATCTTGGTCGCGGTGTAGAGCGTTCTCTGGGGATGCCGGCGGACGAGCTGCCCGAGCAGGCGTTCGCTGCGGCCCTCGCCGTAGGCCCAGGCGGTATCGAAGAAATTGCAGCCGAGCTCGGCCGCCAGGCTGAGCGACCGCAGCGACTCGTCATCGTCGGAGCCGCTCCAGCCGCCCATGCCCCACATGCCGTAGCCGATCTCGCTCACTTTCCAGCCGGTTCGTCCAAAGCTGCGGTAGTTCATTGTCGTCTCCTATCTCCGGCCTTGGCACAATCCCCGTTTCAACCGCCGGACGATGGTTCTACCGGGTTCTTCAAAACTGCCGCACGAGCCAGCGGTGCAACTCCCCCGGCCAACGCTTCGCTTTGCTCCAGCCTCGTCTAGCTCCAGGATCGGGGATATGGCCTTTCCGTCAATGACGATAATCGGCTCAAAACGGCAGATCGCCGTCTTCCCGTTCGACAAGTTAATCGTCGCCGAGGCCGTTATCAGGTAGGTGGTGCCCTTAACGGCGCGCGGCTTGAATTCCCAGGTTTCCAACTCGAATTCAGGACTTTTGACTGGGTACGACGGCCAGAAGAACCCCCCTCCACACGGCACGTCCAGCGAGAACGTTACCTCCTTGAATGGGGTCGCCTGGCCAGGGGAAATCGCGTAGACATCCCGCCGCATGGTCCAGCGGGAGATTTCAACCCCGTTGTCTCCGAGTTTCAAGACCTCCGCAATCTGCAGCGCCGCGGCGTTTTCCGCGCACTTGGCGCGAATTTGTCCGAGCACTTGTTCGGGCTCGATGGGAGGCGCGGCCCGGATTTCGGTATGAGCCGTTTTCTCGGGCCGGGCCGCGTCCGTGCTCGTCAGGGCGCGGACGCATGTTGCAGCCATAAAGGCAGCCAACACAATGACTACGACAATGCTAGTTCTGACCACGGCCAGTGTCCTTTCTCATCTCTGGGCTCGTCGGGGTTGAAGCCTTGCTCGCAGAGAATTGCGGCCGCAAACGCGGCGGCGCTTGCCGAATTGGGCCTGTCGAGAATGGCCTCGACAAACTCGTCGAGACTTGGAGATGCGCCATATCTCGAATTGTCCATGGAAGATTTCCTTGGTTTGGGTGAAGGGCGGCGTCGCCTCGGGTCGAGGAAACAGACCTGTCATGGGGGGAAAGGTCTTGTAACTGTAGCAATTCCGCGGCTGCATTTCAATGATTGTTTTCGGGCCATTCCACGTTCGGGGGAGCCAATCGTCAGAATATGGGACCGGGTTGACGCGGCGCAAGCGGCCAATAAGAATGATGCTAATGATGTCCCGACGCCAAGCCCTGATCGAGACCGCGCTGGTCTTTGCCGTTTTCTTCCTCCAGGGCGCCTGGCCCGTGCCGGACGTCAATGAACCCCAATACCTGGGCAAGGCCATTCACTTCTGGAACCCGAACTGGGCCGGCAGCGACTTCTTTTTCAACACGGCCGACTCCCATTGGGTCTTCTATTGGACGACCGGATGGTTGTCGCTCTGGCTCTCGCCGCGGGCCGTGGCGTGGACGCTGCGGACCGTCACTTGGGGCCTCCTGGCCTGGGCATGGCGGCGGCTGAGCGTCGCGGTCATACCGCGGCCGTGGTTCTGTCTGCTGACCGCCCCGCTCTTCCTGTTTCTCTTGCAGCACTTCGCCATGGCGGGCGAATGGGTCGTCGGCGGGGCCGAGGCCAAGGGCTTCGCCTACGTCCTGGTGCTCCTGGGCCTGGAGGCGGTGGTCCGCAACCAGTGGCGCCGGACTTGGCTGTGGCTCGGCGGGGCCTCGGCCCTGCACGTGCTGGTCGGCGGATGGTCGGCCGTGGCGGCAGGGGCGACATGGCTAATGCAACGATTGGCCGTCCGGACACGGCGGGCAAGCCCGCCCGCTAAACACCGTCCATCCTCCGCGTTCCGTTCCATGGCGCCCGCGATAGTGGCCGGCCTCCTGCTGGCGGCGCCGGGACTGGTGCCGGCACTGGTCCTGGACGGGCGCGCGGATCGGGCCGAGGCCCGCCAGGCCCACGAAATCTACGTCTTCGAGCGGTTGCCCCATCACTTGGATCCGTTCCGGTTCCCTGCCGACAAGGTGATTCCCTTCCTGCTATTGTCGACGGTGTGGCTCCTGTTGGCGATCCGCGTATCGCGGAAGCGGGCGGCTCTTGCCTCGCCGGGCGAAGCCGCAAGCGGCATCCCCCCGGGTACCCCCTGGGTGGTCTTCCCTGCGACCTTCGTCCATGCAACGCTTGCCATCGCGCTGGCAGGGCTGGGGTTGCGGTTTCTCGGCGTGTACCAGAGCGGTCTGGCGGCGGGACTGTTGCGGTTCTACTGGTTCCGGCTCTCCGACGTGGCCGTGCCGTTGGGCGTGACGCTCGTGGGCGTCGGCTACGTCGCCGAAACCTTGACCACATCGCACCTCCGCCGCTGGTGCCTGGCGGCGATGGTGCTCCTGGCGGCGGCTCACGAGGCCGACTGCCTCGTACTGCGGCTGTTCTCTGCGCCGCCGTTTGACGAACGCCTTCCCAACGTGGCCGCCTGGCGATCGTGTCTGGCGTGGGTGGCCCCACGGCACGAGCGGCCCATCTTTCCACGGCAGCCGCGGGCTGACCGATTGCGAGACTTCGCGTCGTGGAAAGACGCCTGCACGTGGGTGGCCGACTCGGGACAGATTCCGTCCTCGGCGCTGTTCCTGACGCCGCGGATGTCGCAGACGTTCAAGTGGTATACCGGCCGCGGCGAGGTGAACCTCCATGCGACCGGCGACGAGCCGCCGGACGGCGACAAGCCCCCGCCGCGATGGCACGACTCGTTGGTCGAGCTGGGCGCGGAGGGGCTCCGTCGGCTCGGAGCGAAGTACGGTGCGCAGTTCGTCATCACCGAGGCGACCGAGCCCCGCCTGCCGCTGCCGATCGTGTACGATGAGAAGGGGACGTACGTCATTTATCGGTTGCAATAGTTCATGCGAAGCCGCGACCCCCGCGATCCCCGCGACGCAGTCGCGGGGCTTTTCCAAATCCCCAAATCCCCAAATCCCCAAATCCCCAAATCCCTCCCCACCCATGCCTATCCGCGCGGTTGTCTTCGACATGGACGGCTTGATGTTCAACACCGAGGACGTCTACACGTTGGTGGGCACGGAGCTGCTCCGCCGCCGGGGCTGCCGTTTCAGCGGGGAGTTGAAAGACGCCATGATGGGACTGCCGCCGGAGGCCACTTTCGGACTGATGATCCGGTGGCACGGCCTGAAAGAGGACTGGCAAGCGATGGTCCGCGAGTCCAACGATATCTTCCTCGGTCTGCTGGGCGACCGGCTGAAGATGATGCCGGGGCTCGTGGAACTCCTGGAGGCGTTGGAGAAAGGGGGAGTCCCCAAGGCGGTGGCCACCAGCAGCAGCCGGCAACTGACCGAAGCGTGCATGGCCCCCTTCGATCTGGCGCGGCGGTTCCGGTTCATCCTCACCTCGGAGGATATCGTCCGGGGCAAGCCGGACCCGGAGATCTACCAGTTGGCCGCCCGGCGGTTCGGCATTCCGGCGGCCGAGATGCTCGTCCTGGAGGACAGCCAGAACGGGTGCCGGGCTGCGGCCGCGTCGGGGGCGTACGCCGTGGCGGTGCCGGGCGAGCACAGCCGGCGGCACGACTTCAGCGACGCCCGGCTGGTCGCCGACGGCCTGGCCGATCCCCGTCTGTATGCCCTCTTGGGGATGGAGTGCATGCACTGATAGCATGCCAGGAAGCCGCTTGCGGCTTCGCACGCTCGCGCACCCTCTTGACGTTTTCCCCTCCGGCGTGCTAGACTGCTCTTCCGGCGCGGTTGCCCCTGCGATGCTCTTCGACCGCCAAGGATGTCCGCGATGGTCAAGACGCTAGGAGTCGTCCAGGCCTGCTGTTGCTCCGCCGCTTTCCGGACGAACGCCGGACGGCGGTTTGGGGGCCGCTCGCTTCTGGAATGGGTCGTCCGCCGCGTGACCGACTCGATGCGGTTGGGCGGCGTGATCGTCCTGGCCTGCGACCGGGCGGAGTCCCGCGAGCTGTGCCGGCTGGTGCCCAGCGACGTCCCCGTCTTCCTGAGCGACGCCCCGGACCTGCTGGCCTGTTTTGCCGCCGCCCTGGAGGAGTATCCGGCCGAGGCGATCGTGCGGGTCGGCGGCGACAACCTGTTCATCGATCCCGTGTTGATCGATCGGCTGATCACCGCGGCCGAGTCGCTCGCCGAGTGCGATTACGCCACCTTCGGCTCGCGGGACGGCCGGCCGGCCATCCTCTCGCCGGTGGGCGTTTACGCGGAATGGATTCGGGCCCGGGCGGTACGCCGGGCCCACCGGTCCGCCAAACGGCCCGAGGACCGCGAGGAGGTCACTCGCTACTTCTACCGCCGTTCCCGGCGGTTTCACGTACACCTGATTCCAGCGCCGGCGGAGATCGACCGCGACGACGTGCGGTTGACGCTGGCCAACGACGAAGACTGGGACCATGCCCTGGCCATTTACGACGCGCTGGGGCCGGAGGCTTTGGACTGGCAACGGATTGCCGGGTTTTTGAACCATCAGCCGGCCATGCGAAAGCGAATGGCGGCGCTGAACCGGGCGTACGCCTGACGCGGATGTGCCGGTGAGGATCTGCCCTTTGCAGGTTCTCGGCGGTTCATTCATGTGCGAAAGGATTCGCTGCCGATGAGCAGGACGCTCTTGGGGCTCGATCGCCTCCCCGCCACGGCCGCCCGCGCGGTTCCTGCCTGGATCTGCCCGCTGCGGCCCGAAGGGGACAGTCCCATTTTCGCTGACGCGAAAATCGGGACAGTCCCTTCGCTGCGGGGCCCGGCGGCCGGTCTGCCGAGCCCGCCCCGCGGCATCCTCCTGGACGCCTGCAACGTCCTCTACGACGACACCGCCTGGCGCCGATGGCTGCTGCGGGTGCTGGACCGGCTGGGCTTGCGGACCACCTACGGCTGTTTCTTCCACGTCCTGGCCCGCGATTATCTCGATGACGTCTACTGCGGCAGACGGAGCCTCGGCGAGGCGCTGGGCGACTATCTGCGGTCGGTCGGCCTCTCGGTCGGCCAGATCAACGAGGTGACGACCGCGCTGGGTTCCTACCGCCGCTCGACCGAGGACCATGCCCGCCCGCTGACCCGCGTCCGCCAGACGCTCCGGCAGTTGCGGGCAATGGGTCTCACGCTAGGGGTGCTCTCGAATACGGAGATTCCCGGGCCTGGGCTGCGGGAGCGGCTCGACAGGCTGTTTGCGCCGCCGCTGCTGACAGCGGTCGTCTCCTCGCGGGACTTGGGCCGTGCCATGCCCGATCCGGCCTGCTACGCCGCCGCCCTGGCGGCCCTCGGCCTGCCGGCCGCGAGCGTGGCCTTCGTCGGTCACGACGCGGCGGAGCT
>JBEKCP010000507.1:0-4494 GCA_050014815.1 Thermoguttaceae bacterium
ATGCGGCCCTGGAGCGTGACCGACGAGGCCTGGGCTGCCGCATCCGCCGCGGCCTGCTGGAGCTTCTGGCGGACGCGGGCCAAGGCGGCCGCCGTCGCCGCCGGCACGTCGGGGCCCTCCGGCGGCAGCAAATCCAGGACGCGGGGACCGATTTTCAGAATCGCGCCCTCCGCCTCCTCGCGTTTCACTTTATCATTCGCATCGAGCTGCCTGACGAGCTTGTGAACGTCGGCCCTGAGCGCGGCGTCGTCCGCCGCCTGCCCGGAGGCCAACCACCCAATGAGTAGTATCGAGCCGATCATGACTACTATTCTACTCGTTTGGCGATCCGAAAGATATTGCCGCCGGGCCTCGGTAGCGGTACAGCTTGGCCGAGAAAACTGGGCGTAAGGGGAAGAGCGAAATCGCCCTTGCGTTGCCCCCCGAATATGGGTATAGTCCCGCCCCGGTGAAGGCACACCGGGGAAAGATCATGGAAGAATGTGCTGCTTGTACTCCGCACCCGCTCAGCCCGCGAGGCTTCAATAAGAAGGTCGTCTTGCCCTGCGGACTGACAACAACACACCTGCAAAAGGCCATGGCCGACTTCCTGGACTTCCTGGGGTTCTTAAACCAGCAGTTGAACACCCGCCAGCTACCGCGGCTGGAGTCGTTCCTGATGCCGGCGAATTTTTCCAGCATGGTCGGGGAGTTCATGTCGGCAACGATCCCGAAGTATTGCAAGACGTTGGCAAAGAACACTTACCACAACGGGCATCCCGACCTTGTGCCAGCCGGAAAGTTCGCCAAGGATTCTTGCCAGCACGGGACGGAAGGAATTGAAATCAAAGCCTCCCGGCACGGGAACGGCTGGCAAGGCCACAATGCTGAAGATGCTTGGCTAATGGTCTTCGTCTTTGACGCCAACAGCGCGCGCGATGCCAGCCTGGAAATCGAGCCCAAGGCGTTTAGATTCCTGAAGGTGGTCGGCGCGCAACTGGAAAAGTCAGACTGGGCCTTCTCCGGCCGGTCAGAAACAAGCCGGCGGACGATTACGGCGAGCGTAACCCGCAAGGGTTACGAGAAGATGGAAGCCAACTGGATCTACCGCTCAGAATAGCCGGCAACCTGCCCCGAGCAACTCGTCACTGTCGGTTTCCAACGCTTTCAGCCGGGGGATTGCTACCCTGGCAAGATCATAGTATTCCCGGTGACGTTCGATGCCGATGCTCTCGACGCCGATTGCTTCGCAAGCGGCGACGGTCGAACCCGACCCCATGAAAGGATCGGCAATCACACCCTCGCCCAACGGCAGCGCGGCGTAGACGATCCGGCGCAGAAAGGATTGCGGCTTGATGCTGGGGTGGTCCGCTAGTGCCCGTTCCCGTTGCGGCGTGCGCTCGCTGGGGATTACATCCTCGAAAGGGCCGTCCGGATAGCGGCGCAGACCGCCGGTCTGGTACTGGTGCAGGCAGTCGGAGACTTTCCATTCTCCCATCGGCTTCCGGAACAGGCCCCAAGGCTCATAACAACCCCGCGGCATGGACGAGACGCCGGGGAATTCCTCCTCGGCATTCTTCGGCCGGTCCCCGCCGCGCAAGGTGCGGACAAGGCGGATGATCTCGCCCCGAAACTCCAAGCCTCCGCCTACAAGGGCGTCATAGAGCAGTTGGCAAATGAAGGCGTTCGTTGCGATGAAAACATGACCGCCAGGACGGAGCGCCCGGCGGACTAGTTGACCCCACTCTACAAATAATTGACGGAGGCGATTACGTTCCCTGCTGTTTAGCGCGGTGAACCGAGGAAGCGGGGCGCGGGCGTGTCCATCGAATGACGGCGGGATGCGCCAGATGCCGCCCTTCCCGTTGGCCCGCTTTTCCAACTGGTCGGGATCGTATTCCTTAATCCCGTAGGGGGGGTCGGTCACGATGGCGTGTAATGTGTTCTCCGGCAAGCCGGCAAGCCACTCGAAGCAGTCCGCGTGAACGATCGTAGAGCGGCCGACCTTCACATGTTCATGCTTGGAGAAGAGATCCATGCTCTCAGTTTACCTGTTGGTTAGTCGGTGACAAGGGGCTCGCTTGCTTTACGCAGGTGGAAATATCGCCTCCCTCTGACAGGTAGAACTTTCCCTTCGTGAAAGGTCACCCGTCAGCGATTGTCCGTGAGATAACCGTTCACAGGGCCCCGGTAAGTGCCCCTTCCCGCCCTATCGAACGGCTACTCTGCAAGAAACGTGTACCAGGCCACACGGTCCGATACCGCTGGCTCATAGCGTTTCCAGTCGTGCTTCTTGCCGACCGCGCAGGTCACGTCGAGCAGTTCCAGCTTGGCGCCCTGGCAACCGACGGGGCCGATACGCCCGAGGGCCTGCGGGCCGCCGCGGCCGGGGAGCCGCGTATATCGCCGCAAGACGCGATCGCGATCGTCCAGCGTGACGGCCACGCCCTCGACCAACGCCAGGACTTCTCCGCAGCGATGACCGCCGGCCAGCCAGTCGGCGTCCATGGCGGCGGCTATGAACATGACACGCACCGGCCGCGGCGCGGCAGCCCAGCCGGCGCAGACCTCTGCCGGAAGACGCTGGCCCGCCACCTCGCCGCCGGTCAAAAGCTCCACCGCCCCGCCGACGATCCGCGCACCATAGCTATAGCCGATCAGGCCGATGGGCGTGGCGGGGGGCAACTCGGGGAGCGTCCGGGCCAGGTACAAAGCTTCCGCATCGCACGAAAACGCCTTCGCCCGAAGGTCCCTTGCAAGCCGCACTCGCCGATTGCGGTCGCTCGGCCACGACCAGATCACCAGCCGGAACGGCCGGCCGCAGGCGGCCCGCTGCATGTCGCAGTAGATTCTCGTCGCCTCCTCGATGGTCGTCTCGACCCCCGTGCCGTATCCGGCGACGAAAATCGCCGTGGGCATCAAGGTGTCCACGCTCCGGCGGAAGGCCTCGGCGTCGGCCGGGAGCCACCGGCAGCCGTCGCACGGATCCATCTGCCAGAAGGAAAGATGACCCCATCGCGAGTCCAAATCGCCGCTCGACGGCACGGAGCGGGTATTGACCAGCCAGACCTGCGGGGCCGGCGCCAGCTCGGCAACAGGCGTCGCGGCCGACGCCGGCAGGGCGACCAGTACCACCGCGGCGACTTGCAAGCTCAGCAAGGCGGCTTTCATCGTTGCACCGGGATTGTCCTCGTTAAAGCTTTCCTGACCGATACACTCTTCCGAATTGTAGCACCCATTTCATGCGGTGCGTTGAAAAAAAGCAAGCCCTGAGGTTGAAAAAAGGGCACCGTCGCGGTTGCACATCGGCAACCGTGGTGTAGAGTTCCCTAGCACTGGAAAAGAAAAAGGGGACAGTCCCCATTTGTGCGACGACCATGCCAGCATGGTGCCCGCCTCCGGGCCGTTCCGGCAAATGGGGACTGTCCCCTTTTTCTGGCGGCGTGAAGGAACGAGTACGTATCGAAGGGAGATACCTGTTATGAGAAAACTATCCATCCTGGCGGCTGTGCTGTTTTTGACGGCGACGATGGCGGGCTGCGGGTGCTGCCCCAAGTTGTGCCAGGGGGCCCGGGCGCAGCCCTGCCAGCCGGCGTGTGTCGTGCCGTGCCAGCCGGCGTGTGCCGCGCCCTGCGCGACGTACCCCGGACCGTGCAGTAGTTGCGACTCCTGCGCGGGGGCAACCGTCGTCAGTCCTGCCCCGGCCGTTTACGGTCCGACGCCGTAGTCGTGCGTCTTGCGGACTACCTCCTCTCTCACGTGCCGCCGCGGCATGCGAGAAGAGAACCCGCGCGGGTTCTGCCGGAAGATATTGTCGATCCCCTGCTCCCGGCTTGGTCGGTTCATCGCGGGCCGCTTCCGCCATCCTGAACGGCGCCGGCCCCGATGAACCGTTTTCGTACCCGTTCACAGGGGACTGTCCCAATTTTCGCGGCTTCAGCCCGAAAATGGGACTGTCCCCCTCGGCAGGAAAGAGCACCCAGAGGGTACCCGGCACCTTTTTCGGCCCTCAAAGGGCCGAAAAACGAGCCAGTCCCCGGCCTGAACTTGTTGGTCCCGCGGCGTCACCAGTCCGCCGGATACTCCTCGACCTCGGTGCGGAGGATCTCCCGCTTCCAGCCCTCCTCGTGGACCGGCCAGCCCTGGACCCGGCGGAGCCCGTCGCGGGCCTCCCGCGGGCGGTTCTGCTCGTGGACCACCTGCCAGCACTCCCGCTCGGCCGCTGACAGCGGCGGCACCCGGCCCGGCAGGTTGCTCCGGCGGAAGTGGATCGACCCCTGGTCGAAGATCGTGATGATGGCCGGCGGCCGGCATTCCAGCATTCGCCGGGCGATCAGCTCGTGGCTGGCGGTGGCATAGCGGGACTTCAGCATGAGGAGGTCCCAGCCGGCCCGCAGGCCGTCCGGCGCGAACCAGGCGGTCGGCACCAACAGCCGGCCGGCGAGGCAGTTGGCCGTTTCTTCCCGGGCCCGCGGCGGCGTCTCGCGGGGGTCTGCGCCCCACGCGGCAAACACC
>JBEKCP010000508.1:0-4476 GCA_050014815.1 Thermoguttaceae bacterium
AACATCCCCACAAAATAGGCCGACATCGCAACGGGACTCAAGACAGGCGCGGAGGTAAAGGAGATGACTTTGCAACGCGCGGTCGCGTTGAATTGAGGCGGCACAAACAGAAAACGGGATCTCGATGCCAAACAAGAAACGACAGGTCTGTGTTCTGGTGATCTTCGCGATGATTGCCTTGGCTCCGCCGGGAAGTCGAAATGCAGCTCGCGGGGACGGCACGGTAGCGGCCGAATCCACAAAATCGAGGGCTGACATGGATCGTGTCGCGTGGGGCACGCCCGTCGGGGGGCAAGCAATCTCGATTACTAGCAAGAGGGCGACTTACGCCTGCGGGGAGCCGATTTTCTTGATCGTCCGCCTAAAGAACATGGCTAGTGTTCCGGTATTCGATGCACGGGAACAACCCCTAAGACCGCCCGTGAACTATTCATTCGACGTTTCGTTCCAAGGTGGCGCGCCGATGACCACCGCGCCTGCTAAAGGGTCGGCCGAGCAGGTTGATGTTCGCGAAGCACCGGCGCCGCCATCGCCTGCCATGATCGAGAAGGCGACGCTGAAGCCCGGCGGAGAATTCGTGGTCGGCGTTCTCTTGAGCCCCCTTAATGACTTAAGCCGGCCTGGGAAATACGTCGTTTCGGCAAGAAAGAAGGTGGCGATGCCCGGTGGGGGGTTTTCGTTAACGGAGGCCGTTTCCAACAAATTGCAGTTCAACGTCGTCGACGTTATTGCCGAGCAATTGAGAAAGCAGGGTGAGGAGTTGAAAACTCGCCGTACCTTGGACTTCAGCAAGACTTGGATCACCGACGGCGCGCTGAAGTATCTGGATGGCCTGACGAACCTTAAGGAACTGCGGCTCGACAGCGCTGAAAATATCACGGACGCGGGGCTGCAAAGCCTCAAACGACTTCCCGCTCTCGAAAGACTTAACCTCAGCGATACCCGCATCGGTGACAGCGGGCTGAAAGAAATCAAGCGACTGGCCGCGCTCAAAACGCTTGATCTCAGCCAAACCAAAATCACGGACGCTGGGATCGAAAACCTGCGCGGGTTGCGCGCCCTTCAGTCTTTGGCGATCAACGACGACGTGATAACCGACTGCGGCTTGCAACACCTGAGCGGACTAGCGCAACTTCGCATCCTGTGCATCGGAGGGACGCGCGTGACGAGCGGCGGGCTGCGACATCTCGATGGACTGACCAATCTGGTTACGTTGTACCTCTTCGAGACCAAGGTCGGGGACTGCGGACTCCAGCACGTTAGGCGTCTCTCGAACCTGAAATGCTTGTGCCTCGGTAATACGTGGGTCACGGACGCGGGCCTCAAGCACATCATGGCGCTTCCCAAACTCGAGATCTTGGACCTTAGCGGCACGCGTGTCAGCGATGTCGGGGTCGAAGAAATCCAAGGGTTGGCAAAACTCGAGGAGATTAACCTCAGCGGCACGCGGATCACGGACGCCGGGCTGGCCTTCCTCAAGGCGCAGAAAAGCGTTGAAAGGTTGTACGTCCATGGCGACGCAATCACGGATGCGGGGATGGAGAACCTGAAGGGGTTGACGCGACTCGGTGTATTGGGCCTCAGCGGCACGCAGGTAACGGATGTGGGGTTGGAGCGTCTCAAAGGGTTTAGCAACCTTTACTTGGTCGACGTCTCAAAGACCCGCGCCACGTCTGAGGGCGTTAAGAAGCTGCAGCAGGCATTGCCGAAGTGTAACATTAGTTTCACGCCGTGAAGGCGGAGGTGGGGCCCAGGATAAAGGGGTCGGGAGTCTTTGTTCTTGACAGCGCAGGTTGGAAAACGTGGCAGGCGGGAAGAAGTGGCAGGAACCGCGCCTTGCCTCAGCGGCCGATTTACCGATCCGGGCGCCCAAAACGGCTACACGGTTTCGATCGACTGGAACAGCGCCTCGCCGGGCACCGACACCAGCACGATGACCCTCGAGCCGGGCGAGACCAGCTTCGCAGCCGATCCGCACACCTACGCCTCCGGCGGGATCTATACGATCCAGGTGACGGTCAGCGACGGCTCGTCCCCGAACCAGGACGGGCCGTTCACCTACGCCTGGGACGTCACGCTGCAAGCCGCCGACGGCACGACCACCGAGCATTTTGCCACAGGCAGCGACGATACCCTCGATTTCCCCGTCACCCAGGTCGGCACGTACGCGGTTTCGCTCGTCGTCACCGATGCCAACCACGTCTCCAGCAACCCCGCCGCCTGGAGCGTGGAGGTGGACAACCTTCCGCCCACGGTCAGCCTGAGCTTGGGCGGGGCCACGGAGGGGTCGAGTTGTTCGGCCAGCATATCCGCCACCGATCCCGGTACGGATCTCGTCGGCGGCAAGTGGACGCTCGATTGGGGCGACGGACAGACCTCTTCGGGGACCATCGCTTCCGTAAACCAGGACGGCGGATGGTCGAACACCGTGACTCACACCTATTGCGACGATTTTGGCGACCGCCTGGTCACGGCCACCGTGACCGATGCCAATGGCGGCTGGGACGCGGACCGGGAGTGGACGCCGATCGCGAACGTAGGCGACAGCCTGAGCCTCACGACCAGCACAACGACCTATTACGCGCTCGAAGGCGGCACGCTGACCCTGGACCCTATCGGCTACTCGGATCCCGGCTTTGCCTCCGCCGGCCAGTTGCATTACACTATCAATTGGGGCGACGGCTACGGGCTGGGAGCGCCGAATACCATTGAGGGCGCGGCGCCCACGCTTGCGAACCCCACTCCCCTGACCAACGGTACGTTTTCCGCCTCGCACATCTATAGGGCTTGCGGGACCTTTACGGTGACGGTCGATATGTTCGACAACAACAACGCCCATGCCTCGGCCAGCGTCCTGGTGAACGTCAGTTCCCCGCCCAGCGTGTCGCTCACCGACGCTACGAACCAGGAGGGCGACAGCACGGTCGTGCAGGGCATGCTTGTGACGGACGAGCCCGTGACCTCGGCAACGGGCACGCTCGCCTGGGGCGATGGCACGACCACTACGTTCTGGCTGTCCGGCGGGGCGCGCTCGTTCATCCTTTCGCATACGGTTTCCGTAGTGGTGACCGACGACGACGGGGACAGTGCGACGAGCCCCACCAGGATTATCACCGGCCCGGTAAGCGGTTGGATCATGCCCGTGGACCCCGACTGCCAGCCCGTGGTGAGCATCGAGGCCTGTCAGTCGGCGGTCTACGGGGGCAACGCGGCGGCGTTCTCGATTGAGCTCTCGGCCCCCGCGGCGCATACGGTCCGGGCGTGGTATTGGGCGGCGGGCGGCGCCGACCACGCGGAGTTCGAGGGCGAGGCCTGGATTGCGGCGGGGCAAACCGGCTTCAGCGTGGCCGTGCCGACGATGGCCGACGGACTGAACATGGGTCAATCCGAGAGTGTGACAATGGACCTCGGCAGCGTAATGGGGGGGACGCGGGGGACGCCGACCGACGCCGCGGTGTCGATCATTCAAGTGCAGCCCACGGTGATCGTTTCCGACTGCAAGTCGCCCGAAGGCCGTTTGGCCGACTTCTCGGTTTCCCTGTCCTACGCGGTGAACTATGCGGTGGAAGTTTTCTATAGCACGGCCGACGGCAGCGGGAACGACGCCGCGCAGGCCGGCACGGACTACCAAGCCACGAGCGGAACGGTGTGGATCCCCGCCGCAGACCTCTCCGCGCCGGCGCCCATCTCCGTCCCCACGTTCTTCGACCTCCGCGAGCCCGAAAACCTCCCCGACGCGGACGATGAAATCGCGGACGAGGGGTTCGCGGTGAACCTCACCGGTGCGATAGGCGCTAGGTTTCCGCAATACCCATACTCGGTCCCGGGCACGATCACGCACAACCGGCCGGTGGTGTCGATCAACAACGTGACGGTCGACGCGGGGAAAACGGCAACCTTTACGGTCACTTTGTCGCACACTGCAGTCTACCCCATTTCCCTGGAATACCACACGGTAGATGGCACCGCAATCGAAGGCACGGACTATATCGGCACGAGCATCGATGGCAGCGAGGATGCGGGGCATTATTCCCCCGGCGCGGATCGAACGTTGTGGATCTTCCCCGGCAAGCTTTTCGCGACCATCACTGTCCCCACGAAGGAGGACGACGATGCCAGTTCCACGTCCCTGAACTTCGAAGTCATCGCCGACGATATTGTGGGAGCGCTCGGCACGGAGATCGAGACGGGACTGCTCGGTGACACGACCTTCCAATACTGTAGTATGGCAGAAGGCAACATCAATCCACCGCCCGTTGCGGTAGACGACGGCGTATACGATACCCTTGTGGGCGTCCCGCTCACAGAGTCAAGGGGTAACGGGGTCCTGGCGAATGACAAAGGTGACGCAGCCACGCTAGTGGCCCAGGTTGTATCGCGCCCCGCGCACGGTACGTTGGCGCTATCGGGCGACGGGTCCTTTGTCTACACGCCAAACGCTGATTTCTTCGGAGCGGATAGCTTTAAGTACAAAGA
>JBEKCP010000509.1:0-4474 GCA_050014815.1 Thermoguttaceae bacterium
ATTTCTCCGCCGCACTGGAACTGGGCCGGGCGCCCACTCAGCGTCACCGGTGTCGGCTCCGCCAAGGGCCTCGCCAGTTTGTCTTTCAGCAGCGCCTCGGCCAGCTCCGCGGCGGTCTCGCCCTTGAGGACCGAGCAACCGCTGCCGGCTTGCCGCGCCTGCGGGTCGATGCCGAGACGTTTCAGATCGAAGCCCGCGGCCCGGACCTTCGCGTAGTCCAGTTCCAGGATGCGGAGTTGCAGCATGACCTGCGGCGTGAGCGGCGGTGTGGTAACGTTGGGGGTCGCGGCCGCGCCATCCGGCGGATTGGAGTGGGGCGATGGCGCTTGTTTCGCCGCCGCGGTTGCCGTGGAATTCGGGTACCGGCCTCCTTGAGGCTTTTCGGGTATCTGCGAGACTCTTGCCCCCGGGTCCAGCTCACGACACTGCGTCTGCCGTTGTTCCTCTTCGTCCATGATCACGATCCGCGGGGTGATCAGGAGCAGTCTCTGCACCTTGACCGGTTTCGCTTCGGAATGGCGACGATCGCCGTACCGTTCGCTCTGATCGAGCGGGATCGCGACCACGAGCGAGCGCCCATCGCCAATCCAGGCGGAGGCCAGCGACTTGCCTGAATCGGCAGTGCCCAGCCAGAGGCGAATGAATCGGCGATCGTTGGAAATCACGACCTGCGTCACGAGCGGCACGGTCCGCGCGTCGCCATCTTCCAGAGGACTCAAGAACGCTGTCTGGCCGTTGAGCACCGTGGTCTGCGATAGGGCCGCGCAGTCCACGCCTTGGTGCTGCCGCAGCGCCTCCAATAATTGCTCCGTCTGGGGCGGGCCGATGCCTGCGCCCCGTTCGAGTCCTTTGCCCTGCGTCTCTGCGGGCATCGCCTGGTCTTGCACCCTGAGCATCCTCACTTCCAGCGCAACGCTGATATCTTGTTGCCGGCGAAGCCCTTCGGTCAGATCGACGATCTGTTCGTGTACATCCTTCGTTTGGCTGACCACGATGCTAAGACTGCCTTTGTGGGGGGCAATCGAGCCGCGACCGCCGACGGCGTCCCACGTGGCCGGTTGGATCGTGTTGGTGATCAGGCCGATGAGCGGCGCAAAGTCGGCATTGGAACCCGCTTGCCCGGCGGCCGGCCTTGTGCCGTCGAGCGGCAGCGGCGGCGATGGAAGAGGCACCACCAGATCGGCGACCTGGTAAGCCACTGTGTAGACCTTCTCACGGTTGGACAATTTCGCCGGCGGCGCAGGCGTCCGCAGTCCGTCCCCGCCCTCGTTTCGACGGGCAAACGCGATCGCCGGATAGAACCCCAGCTCCCGGGCCTTCTCCCTGGTGGTCAAGAGGATCCCATAGTCGCGGACCACGAATTGCCAACTCGGGTACCGGTCTTCGATCGCCTGAAGGAGGGCGGCGAAGGGGATACCGGCAAGGTTCAGCGTGATAGCCTCTTGGCCTTTGATCCCGGATCCCTTGTCCAAGATCATCTCGACCTTGGTTAGGTCCTTTAGGAACATGAGCACGTCTTCAATGGGTGTGTCGACGAAGTCAAGCGCATGCGTTACCGCAAGGGCCTCGCGAATCTTTTCGGCAACGCGACTGTCGGCCGGCCCGGGTATTGGATAGGTAGGGCCGATTGTGGCAGAGGGGCCACTGCCGTACATAGTGTAGACGCCGGTACTAGGGGCTGCCCCGGCCACGCCGCCCCTGTATGCCTCGCTGGCGGCCTGTTGGCGCCCGGCATCCAGCATACTTGGCTTTTCGGCGGCCGCGCCCTCCGCACCGGCCGCGCGCGACGGCAGCAGCGCGACCGCCGCCATCAGGATCCCCGCCAATCCGACCATCGCTCCACGTCGTCCGCTCATGATTTCACCTCTTCGTTTGGTTATGAAGTGTCGAACCCCTGTTCGGTTAGATGCTCCTGGATCGCGAAAATGACTTACGGGTCTATGGGTAATGACTGTCGAAATTCGACCAAAGTTCCTTGGCCGATAGCTTCGTCCCCTCGTTCTTCCACCACTGGAGCCAGTCGGCTTTCGACCTTGGCAAGGGAGGCGGCTTCTCCTTTGTGTCCAGCCGGTGGTGTATCTCTCCCAAGATGGCCTCCGCACCATCGGCCAGGCGGTTGTCCTTGGAATCAAGGGTCTCGATCAAGGCGGGTACGGCATTCCGGGCGCTGAGCATCTTTGCTACATTGGGAAAGTACTCGCCCTTGCGCTCCTCGATTCGGTGGAGATAAAAAGCCACGCAGGCTTTGGCGTAATCGTCCGGTGATTCGTCAGGCCCTTGTGCTCGGAAGCTGGCGACCGGAACGATACGAAACCTGGCGGGGGGCGACTCAAAACGGCCTTTCAGGATTTTATCGCTCTGCGTCTGCATTGTATTCAGTATGACCGTTAGTGCATATTCGCCCGGCTCGGTCAACGAGTAGAAGCCGGGCGTCAGTGAAAAGGCAACCGAGAGGGTTTCTTTCGGTTGAAGCTCAACTGTCGGGAATTGCCGCGGCTTTTCGGGATGCCGCTGCCAGCCTTCGTTGATCTGCACGGGGGCAGTGCCGCGCACGACCTGCATCTGTAGAACGTGCTCTTGGATGTAGAATCCGACCTCCGGGTCTTCTTGCTTGACGTTCAGGAAGCGGAAACTCGGCAGTGTCACCGGCCGGGAACTCTGATTGGTGATCTTGAGCACGTGGCCCGTACGCTCGTTGACCTCCCATTGGGCCCTTGTGGACTCGACGCGAAGCGTGAGCGGCGGCTCCTCGGCCGATGCCGAAAGCAAGGCAACCGACAGCGACAGCAGCATCGGAACCGGGACCACGGTCTTCATTTTGGCTCTTTCCCAAAAGCTGTGGTTAGAACTCCCAATCGCCTTCGCCGCCAAGAATAGGCAGCGACGATGATCGCACCGGCGCCCAGGAGGACCAGCGTGCCCGGCTCGGGCGTGGGCAAAACCTGGGCGAACATCCATTGATCGAACGTCTGCCCCTTCGAGTTCTTGTAGGTCGTGTTGTTATAGAAGGTTTCCCAGCCGCTGTGTCCGACGCCGGCCGGGCGCGTGTACTCGATGAGGCTCCCGCCGGCGGCCTGGATCGCAGCGACCATCTCGTCCGTATAGGTGACGGAGACCGTCGTGTCCGCCGCCCCGTGATAAGCCCATATCGGGATGTCCTTGAGCACCGGCGCCATCGAGGTGTCGCCCCATCCCGAGAGCGGCGACGCCGCGGCGAACTCGTGCGGGTAGTGGGAAATGATGTCGAAGGTGCCGCCCCCTCCCATCGACAGACCGGTGACGTAAAGCCGACTCGCGTCAACCTGGTAGGTGGAAGTCACCTGGTTGAGAATATCCATGGCCAAGACCTGGCCGTAATACTGCGGGTATTCGGGTCCGTAATCTTCCCAGCCCACGCTGGAAAGCGTCTGGGGAACCAGGAGGAACGCGTCGTATTGCGCGCCATAGTTGCCGTGGGCGGCGTTGTACAAGTTGTCGATATGGCCGTTCGTCGAGGGCTTCTTGTTGTCGGTGCCGGATTCCCCGGACCCGTGCAGGAACATGATCAGCGGAAACTTCGCCCCGGGAGTGTTGTATCCCGGCGGAACGTAAAGCCGGTACGGCATGGTGTGGCCTTGCCCGTCGTTATACGACAGATTGCCGGTCGAGAGATTCACGTCGATGGCAATCGCGACGGTTGCCGCTTGGGCAAGCAGGATCGCGGCTGCCGGAAACGCAATCAGACAGACGCGCGGGAAGGCTCGTGCGACCGAAGGACGGACAGACGAGCCGGCAGTTGCAACGAAAGTTTTCATGGTTGTGTCGCCTCTTTGTTCTTGGGAGTGTTCCCCCCGGACACGATCTTGTCCGGATGCGTCACCGAAACAGGCATCGCACTGAACTGAGTCACGCGAACCCGCGTCCTGCCGGGTTCGCGCTGCGGGAAAACCGGCTCCGCGATACTCTCGCCGGCGTTGGCTCCGGACTGCGAGGCCGCTTTCTCCGCAGCGTTGAAGTCCCACACCTCGACGCATCCCTGCTTGTACTTGTCCACGCCGCCGATCACCAGCATGTGGCGCTGGGGCGCGACGGCGAAATCGTTCCATCGTCCGCCGTCGAGGCTGTTCCAGGTGAGCAGATAGGGATGCGGCGCCGCGAAATCGCTCCGTCGTCCGCCCTCGGGCAGGGAGTCGGCCGGCCGGATTTCATCCTTCACGCTGCCGGTCTCCGTGTCCAGGAACTGGATCAAACGTCTGCCGCAAAGCACTACGACGGATTTTCCATCGGGCGAGAACGCCACCGGCCCGGCCCACCCGGCAACCGTTTGCTGCCACTCGCTAATGCCCGACCCGGCGCGGACCACGCTGACTGCGCCCGTGCTGGTATCCGTGTCCTTGTCGAATCGCACCGAGCCGATGGCCGCCAATTTGCCGTTCGGCGAGAATGCGACCGCATGCGTGCCGCCGTTCGCCAATACCTCAATGGTTCGAAGCTT
>JBEKCP010000510.1:0-4470 GCA_050014815.1 Thermoguttaceae bacterium
GCGACATCTTTGAGAGGCTCCGCAGGCCGTCGTCGGTCACTCGCGTGTTATAGAGGTCGAGGTGCTCGATTCGCGCGAGGCGTTCGAGGTGCGCTAGTCCACGATCGCCGATTCTGGTGTCGCGCAGGCTGAGCGAGCCAAGGGCTTTCATGCCTTCAAGAGCCTCTAGCCCGGCGTCCGTTACCCCGCTCTTGTCGAGACTGAGCCCGCAAAGCGCGGTCAGACCCGCAACGCGTCGCAGCCCCGCATCCGTCCGGATAGCCACTCCGCTGAGGAGCCGCAGCTTCTTCATCCCGCCAAAGTGCACGAGCGCGGATTCGTCGGTCCCGCGTGGCACCGACAGGTGGTCCAGGTCCGTGAGTCGGCTCAACTTGGCCAGCCCCGCGACTGTGACGTTTGGTCCCAGCGATAACGACCGAAGCCCGGCGTGGGCAGCCACGAACTCCATTCCATCGTCGCCCACCGAAGTAGCGGAGAGGGTCAAGTCCCTTAGGCGATTCAGGCCCGCCAGGTGCGAGAGGCCCGCGCTGGTCACGCGCGTCCCGAAGAGGCCGAGGCTTTCGAGGCTGGAAATTCCGCCGAGCGTCTTGAGCCCCGCGTCCGTGATGTCATCGGCGTCGAGCCTCACTCGCCTGAGGGCCTTTAGGCCGACCAGATGCACCAGACCGCTGTCCGTGACCGCGCATCCCATGAGGTCGACGTCGCGCACCCCGGGCAGCCGGCCGATCGCAGGCATGTCGGCGTCGGTGAACCGCCGGGAGTTGACGAGGACCGACCACGCGCGCCCATCATGGTCATACCGGACGTGCCCGCCGGCCGCCTCGATGGCCGCGACCGCGGCGGCCTCTTCGGGCAGCGGCGGCGAGGCGGCCTTCCCGTTTGGCGCCGGCTCAGGGCCCGAGATCGCCGCGACCACGATGAAAGCATAAATGACGCTGGTCATATCGCGCCCCTTTTCTCAATCGCCGCCCGGGAGATGGAGCCTCGAAAAGCCCGACCGGGCGGTTCGGCCGTCGCGATGTGATGCACTGCTGACTGCAAGCATAGCGTTCGTTACAGGCGTGGCAATCCCATCCAAGAGGTTATGTCCAAATTTTCAATTTTCGCCAATCCCGGTTGTCGAAAGTCGGGGCATCCGTCTTTCTCCCCCCCTTTAAGCGGCCGAGGCCGCCACATCCGATTCGCCCCGGCAACGGAAAACTATTGCGTGCCTTGTCCGCCGCCCGGCACACTTCTCCCCCACCGTCAGGCCGCGGTCCGAGTTGTCGTAGTTCGATACGATGTCCCCGCTTATGGTCAGCACCCCCGAGTCGCTCTGGACGAGGGCGCTGGCGCCGACAATGATCTGGCCCGATGACCGGCGTTCCTGCCGCGGCCGGTTATTGACAAGATCGGCAAGGTGTGCTAATTTCCGACCATTGTGAGCCCGGATCGTTTCCAGGCTCGCTGTAACTGGGAAATGGCGGTGTGACGGTGACTCCAAGACGGTCTTTCGCGGTTGCTCTCGCCCTGGCGTGCTCGTGCACCCTGGGCTGCTCGTCGTCGTCGCCCATCATAGTGGACACGCCCGAGGCGCCGACGCAACGGAACCTGACAAGTATCGGCATCGCGTACTTGCAATTCACCATGAAGCGGCAGCAGCCCCCCGCGGGACCGGACGATCTCAAGCCGCTGCTGAAGGAAGCGGGGTGCGACCCGGAAAAGGTCTTTGTCTCGGACCGCGACAACCAGCCGCTGGTGATCTGCTGGGGAGTGGACATCCGCGTGTTATCCGGCTCGGCCAAGTCCGTGCCCGTGCTCGGCTACGAGAAACAGGGCCTGAACGGTTCCCGCTACGTGCTCACGCAGATGCAAGGGCTCGTGCAGTTGATGTCCGATAAGGAGTTCCGTGCGGCCAGTTTCCCACCCGGGCACACGCCGGACTAATGAAAGGGTGACCCGATGTCGATGCACGCACTCGGCATCCCGTTGACAAGGCGAGCCTCCTGCCGCCGGCGGCGGGCATTCACGCTCGTCGAGTTGCTGGTGGTGATCGCCGTTATCGCCATTCTCATGGCCCTGCTGCTCCCCGCCGTGCAAGGCACGCGGGAAGCGGGGCGGCGGGCGCAGTGCACCAATCACTTGAAGCAGATCGGCCTGGCGTTTCAGAGCCACCTTCAGGCCTATAGCCACTATCCCACGGGGGGCATGTCAACGCAGGCCCTGCGCAATTGGGTCAGCGGCGGCGGCACCGGCGGCAGCACGCAACCCGCGCTGTACGACCAGCAAACCTGGGGCTGGGCCTACCAGATCCTTCCCTACATCGAGCAGGAAGTCCTTTGGGCCAATACGGACGATTGGGCCGTCGCAGCCACGCCCGTCTCCACCTACTTCTGTCCCAGCCGGCGTCGGCCGACGGCACTGAATTGGGGCGGCCGCCTCCGCGCCATGGGCGATTATGCGGCCAACGGCGGGACCTCGTGCGACACGAGCGTCTGGCCCGACGGGAAGTACGGGCGGGGACTGGACGCCCCCGTGGTCCGGCAGGACGTGGGGCCCATCTCCGATGTCGACATTACCGACGGGACCTCCAACACGCTGCTGGTCGGCGACAAGCTGATGAACGTTCAGTACTGCACCACCGCGCCCCAGGGCGACGACAATGAGGGCTACTACTTCGGCTATCAAGACGACTCCATCCGCTGGGCGCCCTCCGCGGCCGACTTGTCGGGCACGGGGGGGAACGGGGGTGGCGGCACGCCGAACACGACGATTGTGGCGCAGGACTTCTACGGGCCCCTGAACGCCTATACGCACGGCTTCTATTGGGGTTTTCGCTTCGGTTCGTCGCACACGGCGGGCATCCCATTCGTCCTCTGCGATGGATCGGGGTGCTTGATCAGCTTTATCATCGATCCCGATGTCTTCCGCAACCTCTGCTCGCGCAACGACGGCCACACGGTCGATCCGTCCAAGTGGTAAGCCCGCACGGGGGAAGGAGCGGGGGCCTGGAGCCTGGCGGGCCTCTCTCATGGCCCTAAAAGGCTTTTAGTTTGTCGCCAAGGTGGTGCTTGAGGTTCCACTTCCTGGTCGTGTCGAGGGCCAGTTGGAGGCAGATGAAGAAGTGCTCCTTGTGGTCCGCGACCGCTTTGAGAAACGCCAGGTAGTCGCCGTCGGCGAGGAATACGGGCTGACGGTTGTTACCCCGATTGATCACGTGATAGATGAGTCCGTCGGCGATGGGGCGTGGAGGACGAGGCATGGTCCTAATCTACAGTAAGGCCCGTTTTCTAGCAAGGGGACTGCCGCCGAGAAGATCGCCTCCCTTCAGTCCGCCGGCATCCTCGTTGCCCAGAGCCCGGCCGAAATGGGCCTCACGATGCAGCGGGCCATGAAAAAATCGTAGGGTGGGTCGAGCGAAGCGAGCCCCACCAAAGACGCGCACGATCTGCTATCTGTTGCTCATTGCGTCCATCACCAGCAGGCTCAAGAACTGGCCCACGCTTTCAAAGCGAAACCCGCCGTCAAAACTGTCGAATGGCCCACGGAGGTTTCCCTGCCAGAATCCCTCATTTGCTGGCGGACTCTTTGGCTGACCAGCACCGTTGACGACGTAAACCAGTTCGCCCTTTTGGGGCTCTTTTGTCAACAGTGCCAAGGCAATCCCGCGGCCTTTCGCAGTCTTAATCGTCCCATCCTGAAACCCCACAGTGGTGACCATGATGCCCTTGTGAGCGCCGATATCGTCAATCTTTGAGTGAAATTCCTCAACGTCGTCGGCTGGGACCCGGCGATTGTAGCATTTGCATTCGACGACGAATAAGAGGCCAGCCCCACCGACCGAATAATTGAACGAGAGGTCAACCCTAATGTTGCGTTGAGAACGACGCCCCCTGTAAACTTTCTGGCGGTGGACGGTTACGCCGACGAGTTCCTTGATGACGTCTTGGGTAAACCGCTCATAGTCATCCGACTGTTTGGACATTGTTTACGCGTCCTTTGTATCCGAGAGGGGTGCAGCTAGCTGCAGTTGCCCAACCTGCCAATGCCAGCTCCGTCTCGTCTCGTCTCGACTCGTTTCGGCTGCGTCTCGAGGCCCGAGGACGATCACCTGCCGAGCTGGAGCCATTGGTTCAGGTTGGCCTGCCGCGCGCTGGCGCTACGCCCCTTGATCGTGCCCGGCGTTCTGGGTAAACTCGATGGACGATGCACTTCTCAAATCCCGGAAGAGGAGAACGTCCGATGAACCCGTGGTATCTGGATGAAGCAACCAACCGTCAAATGAAGGTGCTCAAGTTCTTTGATGTATGTTGCACCCAGCGTTTCAGCAAGGGTGAAGCATCACGCTTGATTACTCGGATCTTCCTAATTCTACAGCATCATTTTGCTATTGGAGATTTTGGGATTTTGAGTCATATAGGAGGGGTGGTTGATCGAACTGGCCAGTTCGGTGGTTCATGGAAGTCTTCAGGAGGACTTTATCATGGATAC
>JBEKCP010000511.1:0-4467 GCA_050014815.1 Thermoguttaceae bacterium
CAAGGCACGGTGCCCGTCGACCCACCCTACAAGTGAGAAAAACTCCAGACTTTGCCAGACCGAGGTCCGTTTTGGCCATCCGCATCTACACACTCGCGAAAGAGTTGAAGATCGACAACAAGCGGTTGGTCGAGATCTGCACGAAGGCGGGCATTACGGGGAAGGGCTCGGCGCTGGCCAGCTTGACAGACGAGGAAGAGGCGCGTGTCCGGGCGCACATCAGCGGTCCGAAGGGGCCGAGGGAGACGGCGGCCGGCGGCCGCGCCGATGTTTCGGGGTCGGGCACGCGAAGCATTCGCCGCGAGGATTACATTGCGCCGACGGGCACGTTGGGGGGCAAGGTGCCGGTCCTGCCGAGCCGGCCTGCCGAGCGGCCGTCGTTGGGACGCAGGAAAGTCGAGGAGGCCCCGCCGGTCGCGGCCCCCGAGGCCCCCGGCGAGGGCCCGGTGGCCCCGATCGAACCGGAAGTCTCCGAGGTTCCGGCAATCCCCAAGGTCCCCGAGGCGACGGCGGGGCCGGCGACACCGGTTCCCCCCGCGCCTCCGGCGGTTTTCCCTCCCTTGTTCCGAGCCCGGGAGACCAGGCTCCAGCAAACGAAGGAAGAGAAAGAGAAGAGCCGCGCGGAGAAGAAGCCGGGGGAAAAAAAGCCTCGGCCGGGGATCCACCTGGCCCCCATGCCGACGGCGGCCAAGCCGACGGCCAGACCGAAGTCGAAGGAGCCCGTCCCGCAGAAACCCGACATCAAGCTCCCGCTGGACGCGATCCGCGCCGGCCGCGCGGGCGGCAAGCCGCTCTCCGAGCATATCCGCAAGCATGAGGAAAAGAAGCGGGAAGACCTGGCCGCCAAGAAGGGCGGGCGGAAGGCCGCCCCGTTGGGACCCCTGCCGCCCACCGAGTTGCCCATGCCGGGCCAGCGCCCGCGCCGTGGCCGGCCGGCGGCCGCCGGCGAGACCGAGGGGGGCGAAGGCGCCGGACTGGGCACCCTGGGCGGTCGCGAACAGCGGCAGCTCAAACGCAAGCGGGCGGCCACCACCGTCAAACGCCGCGGTGATGAAGACGATACCCCGGGCACCACCTCGACCGGTCCCCGCCGCACGCACATTCGCCGGACCGGGGCCAACACGGCCGCCCCGCGCAAAGGCAAGGTCGTCGTCGAACTGCCCTGCTCCATCCGCAACTTCTCCGAAGCCATCGGCGTGCCTACCCGAACGATCCAAGCCAAGCTCCTCTCGCTGGGCGCCACCAGCACCATCACCGCCAACTTGGACCCCGAAATGGCCGATCTCCTGGCCGTCGAGTTGGGCGTCGAAGTGGACTTCCGCCGGGCGGTTTCCCTGGAGCACCAGGTGCTCGAGTCGCTCGAACAGCCGGACGACCCCGCAACCCTGGCCCCGCGACCCCCGATCGTCACGTTTCTCGGCCACGTCGACCACGGCAAGACCTCGCTGTTGGACCGGATCCTCAGCCTCGACGTGGCGGCCCATGAAAAGGGGGGCATCACGCAGCACATCCGAGCGTACGAGATCAAGAAGGACGGCCGGCCGATCACGTTCGTCGATACGCCGGGGCACGAGGCGTTCACCGAGATGCGGGCCCGCGGCGCCAACGTGACCGACATCGCGGTCCTGGTCGTAGCCGCCGACGACGGCGTCATGCCGCAGACGGAGGAGGCCATCAGCCACGCCCGCGCCGCCGGAGTGCCCATCGTGGTGGCCCTGAACAAGATCGATCTGCCCGGCGTGAACATCGACCGGATCTATAACCAGTTGGCGGAAAACGCCCTGTTGCCCAGCGAGTGGGGCGGCGAGACGGAACTGGTCAAGACCAGCGCAACGAAGGGAACGGGGATCGACGAGCTGCTCGAAACCCTCCTGACGGTCGCCGAACTGCACGAGTACAAGGCCAATCCCGACCGGCCGGCCCGCGGCACCTGCCTGGAGGCCGAGATGCACGAAGACCGCGGCGTGATGGTCAAGGTGCTGGTGCAGACGGGCACGCTCCGCGGGGGCGACGTGATCGTTTGCGGCGCCGCCTACGGCCGCGTCAAGGCGATGTACGACACGCTGGACCCCCACCTGCGGCACAAGGAGGCCGGGCCGTCCATGCCGGTGAACGTGACCGGCCTGAGCATCGCCCCCGGCGCCGGCGACCGCTTCTACGTCCTGCCGGGCATCTCGCAGGCCCGGCAGTTGGCCGAGACCCGCGCCGCGGAAGTCCGCCAGCGCGAGCTCAGCGGCGGCCGCGAGCACGTCACCCTCGAGACCCTCTTCGAGCGGCTCGGACAAGAGGACGAGGTACAGACGCTCAACATCATACTTCGCGCCGACGTCCGAGGCTCGATCGAGGCGATCAAGAAGGAGCTCGGGAAACTCGAGCATCCCGAGGTGCAGATCCGGATCCTGCAGGCGACCGTGGGCGGGATCACCGAGGCCGACGTCCATCTGGCCGACGCCTCCGACGCGGTGATCATCGGGTTCAGCGTGGTGCCCGACGAGGGGGCCCGCGTCCTGGCCGACGCCCGCGGCGTCCAGGTCCGCCGCTACGACATCATCTACCAGGTGACCGAGGACCTCAAGGCGGCCCTGGAAGGCATGCTCAGGCCCGAAAAGCAGGAAAAGAACCTCGGCCGGCTGCTGGTCCAGCAGGTGTTCCACGTGAGCCGGGTCGGCACGGTGGCCGGCTGCCGCATGATGGTCGGCACGATCACGCGCGACGCGAAGGTCCGCGTCATCCGCGAGAGCCGCATCATCGGCGACTACCCCGTCGACTCGCTGCGGCGCGAGAAGGACGACGTCCGCGAGGTCCGCGAAGGCCTCGAGTGCGGCGTCAAACTGGCCGGCTTCAACGACGTCAAGGAAGGGGACATCCTCGAAGCCTACAAGATCGAGGAGATCCGCCGAACCTTGGCCGACGCTGTCGCCACGTGACGACGGGCGCAGGACGAGAGATTAGACCAGACGCGAAAGAAAGAAGAATTGAGACATGGATATTAGCGGTGTTCGCGACGCGCTTCACCGAGAACCGTTCCGGCCCTTTGCAATTCGGCTCGCCGACGGACGGTCCTTGCCCGTTCGCCACCCCGATTTTGTAGCGATTGGAAGACGCCACATTGTGGTCATCGGGGACGACGACAGCACCGTGATGCTCGAACCCCTGCTGATTGTTTCCCTCGACACGCCTCTCAAGAAGGGCAAGGCGGGAAACGGCAGGCATCCTCCAGGCCAGAGACCGGGGTGACGGGAGGCCCCCGCTGGGCGCGGACAATGGAGGGGCGTATAATCCTTCCCGGTTTCAGTTCCCCCTCACTCTAACCCTCCCAAGGAGGGAGAGGGGACATTGGAAAGGGGGATGGCATGTCGACCCGACGCCCGCAGAAAGTTGCCGAAGCCGTCCGGGAAGTGGTCAGCATGGCGATCCTGACCGAACTGCAGGATCCGCGGATCCGCGACGTGACCGTAACCTACGTCGAGGTCTCGGCCGACCTCCGCTATGCGAAGGTACACGTGTCCGTCATGGGGGACGAGACGCGGCAGAACCTCAGCCTCAAGGGGCTCGCCAGCGCGGCGGGCTTCCTGCAGGCGAAGGTCGGCAACCGCCTGGAGCTCCGCTTCACGCCGCGGGTGAGCTTCGTGTTGGACCAGGGGGTGAAGAAGTCGATCGCCGTCGCCCAGATCCTCCGCGAGGTGTTGCCGCCGCCCGCCGAACAGATCCCCGAGGACGTCCCGGAAATCCCGCCCGTCGAGCCGCCTGGAGAATAAAGGCAGTCCGCCAGGGCCTTCTTATTGTTTTACAGGCCCCAGAAGATCGGTCCCTCCCATGACAGCAGTCAGTCGAACGGCCCAGTTCGCCAAGGTCCTCAAGGTCCTCAAGAAACATTACAAGCTGGTGGCCATCCCCGAGCGGCCCGTGCTGGAGCACCTGTTGTTTGCCTGCTGCCTGGAGGACGCCCAATACGACGCGGCAGAGGAGGCATTCGCCGGGCTGGTACACACGTTCTTCGACTGGAACGAGATCCGCGTGACCTCCATCTCCGAACTTTCCGAGGCGATTACGGCGCTGCCCGATCCGCGGGCGGCAGCCAACCGCCTCAAGCGGGTGCTGCACGGCGTCTTCGAAGAACTCTACTCTTTCGACCTCGAAGACAAGCGGAAGAAGAACTTGGGGCCGACCGTCAAGTGGCTCGAAAAGATCGACGGCACGACGAAGTTCACCGTGGCCTACGTGGTCCAGTCGGCCCTGGGCGGACATGCCATCCCGGTGGACACCGGCACCCTGGCCGCGCTCCACGTGGCGGGCCTGGTGACCGACAAGGACGTCGCGGCCGGCGAGGTTCCGGGGCTGGAGCGGGCCGTGGCCAAGTCCAAAGGCGCCGAGTGTACCTCCCTGCTGCACCAGCTTGGAGCGGACTACGCGGCCAATCCCTTCTCGCCCGAGGTCCGCGAGATCCTCTTGCAGATCGACCCGGAC
>JBEKCP010000512.1:0-4451 GCA_050014815.1 Thermoguttaceae bacterium
GCGGCCGTTGGCCCGCCGCCGCCGTCCAGATTGTGAAACACCTGGGCGACCAAGGGCAGCCGCAGGCCGGCCCGGGCCAGCGATTCGGGGTCGCAAAAGACCTCCCGCGGCGGGCCTTCGCGCTCGACACGCCCCGACACGAGCACGTAGATCCGGTGGGCCAGTACCGGCAGCAGGTCCACCGCATGCGTCGAGACGATGATCGTGGCACCGCGCGTGCGGTTGATCTCGAGCAGAAGCTCGATCATGCGGGACTCGCCAGCGGGGTCGAGGCCGGCCAGCGGCTCGTCCAACACGAGGACCTCCGGCTGCATGGCCAACACGCCGGCCAGGCAGACGCGTTTCTGCTGGCCGTAGCTGAGGTGGTGGATGGGCCGGTCCCGCAAGGCGACGGCGTCTACGGCGACCAGGGCCTCCTCGACCCGTTGCCACAGAACGTCTTCCCGCAGGCCGAGGTTCCGCGGCCCGAACGCCACATCCTCTCCGACCGATGTCCCGAACAGTTGATCGGCCGGGTTCTGCAAGACCATGCCGATGCGGCTGTAGAGATCGGCGGGACGCAAGGAGGCGATGTCCGCGCCGTGGAGGCGGACCTGTCCCTTTTGCGGCCGCACGAGCCGCGTCAGGAGCTTCATCAGGGTCGTCTTACCGGCGCCGTTGGGTCCGATCACGGCCACGATCTCGCCCTCGCCCGCACGGAACGTGAGGCCTCCGATCGCCTCGACCCCATTGGGATAGGCGTAGGTGACCGCGTCGGCCTCGATCGCCCAGTCAGAGTGGCTCACGGCAAGAGACCCTCCCCAAACGCCAGTGCCACGGCAACCGCCGCCAGTCCGGCCAACAGCATTCCCACGTCGCGACGCCCGAGCGATGGCAGCCGCGGGATCCAGAGCGAGCCCTGGTACCCCCGGGCGACCATGGCCTCGTGGGTCCGCTGGGCCTGGTCGATGGACCGCAACACGACCGTGCCCGCCAGGCTCCCCATCGATCGCAGCGACCGGCCGGCGCCGGCGTGGCCCAATCGCAGCGTCTGGGCCGAGAAGACGGCGGCGGCCTGGTCCAGCAGCGTGAAAATGTACCGGTGCATCAACATGCCGATCTCGATCCAGGTCCGGGGCACGCGGGCCCAGCGGAGGGCCGCGAAGATCCGCTGGGCCGGCGTCGCCAGGCACAGCACCAGGAGGATGCTGACCGATCCGACGACCCGCGAGCCCAGCAGGGCCCCGTGCCAGACTCCTTCCTCGGTGGCCACCAGCCGGCACACCCCGAGGTCCATCGTCCACGCGGGCGTCGTGCCGGTCATGAAGCTCTCCAGCAGGAAGACGAGGCCCGCCGCCACCAGCGGACCGGCCAGGCGGCCCGCCGTCTCGCGGGCAGTCATGCGGGAGGCCAAGAGAACACCGAGCGAGCATACGGCCGCGCCCAGCGGCAGCCACAGGCGGGTCGAGGCGACCACCGCCAGGATGGCGGCCAGGGCTACGATCAACTGTACGCGAATGTCGCACCGGAAAAAGGGGACAGTCCCCATTTGTGCGCAGCACCCGGAGGGCGGGCACCGACCGAAGGTTGGTCCCGGCAAATGGCACCCAGAGGGTACCCGGTCCCCTTTTTCCGCCGACAATGTCCATTCATCCAGGGAGTGCATGTCGGCCTCGATCGGTCTTTCTTGGCGGGAACAGGCCGCGGAACGTGTATCCGGCAATGAAGCCGCCTATGGCCCCGGCCGTCAGGAATAGGAAAAGGAGCAGGTCGCCTTGGTCGGTGTTGATATAGGGCTCCCGGGCAGGGCGGCCCGCCTCCTCGGCAAATTTCTCGACGACCGTCTCGTCGACGCCCTTCCAGCCGCCTCCCTCGGCCAGCGCCGGGCACGGAGCCAGGGCCGCTAAACCAGCCAATACGATAAGCAGTAGGGTGGGTCGACGGGCACCGACGCGCAGCGTTGGTCGGCGAGCCCCACCAATAACGATTCGGCCATTTTCTGGTGGGGCTCGCTGCGCTCGACCCACCCTACAAATCTTTCCGCAACAGAGAGTAAGGATCGCGATCGTGTGCGAGGCTCTTGCGAAGCCGCAAGCGGCTCCGGCGGGCGCCGTCTTCATAGCTCGGCCTCCGGTACCGGTTCGAAGCACGCTGGAAGTCCCAACAGTTCGGGCCGCCGGGCCAGGATGAAGCGGTAGGCCACGGCGGTCAGGATTCCTTCGGCAATGCCCAAGGGCACCTGCGTCGGCACGAAGGCCGCCAGGATGGCCAGGAACATCGTACCCAGCGAGGCGTCGTGGGGCAGGCCCGACGCAAGCTCGAAAGACGTTGTGGCATAGGTGGCCCAGTCGGAGACCAGCCCGGCGGCCATCGCCGCAACGAAGACCGGCACCCGGAGCTTGCCGAGCAGGTAGAAGGTCCCGAAGCCCGCATACGCCCCGACCACGCCCATCGAGACGATGTTCGCGCCCAGCGTAGTCAGCCCGCCGTGGGCGAGAAACAACGCCTGGAAGACCAGGGCGATGCTGGCCACGACGACCGTCGGCCCCGGACCAATCAACACGGCCCCCAGCCCGGTGCCGCAGGGGTGCGAGCAGGTACGGTTGCCGGTCCATGGGACGGGGACGGCCATGCAGGAGACGACGAAAATGGCCGAGCCCACCAGGGCCACCATGGGCAGCCAGGCAGGGTCGGTCGCCCGGCGGCGGTTGATCGTGCGGAGTCCCCATGCCAGCGGCGGGAGAGCCACGAGGAACCAGAGCCCCGCCCAGCCCACCGGGAGGACGCCTTCCGGAATGTGCATCGCCAAGAGACTTCCCACGGTACTACTCCTCCTCCGGCAGCGAGGCCAAGGCGTTCAGGGCGGCCGCGGCCACCGGACTGCCGCCCCGCGGGCCGACGTTCGTAATGTAAACCAGATCACTTTCCAGCAGTGCCGCCTTCGACTCCCGGGCCCCGACGAACCCGACCGGCAGGCCGATCACCAGGGCCGGTCGAGCCGCACCGCTTTGGGCCATCGCCAGGACCTTCCAGAGCGCGGTCGGTGCGTTGCCCACGACCACGATCGCCCCCTCCAGCCGCGGCCCGAAGAACTCCATCGCCGCGGCCGCGCGGGTACAACCGCGGGCCCGGGCCATCGCTGCGACTTCGTCCCGATCGATCCCGCAGAGGACCTCGCCGGGCGCTTTCGTCAGCCCGGAGCGGACCATCGTCACGTCGCACACGACGGCAACGGCGGCTGCCAGGGCCTCGCGGCCCCGCCGCACCGCCGCCGGATGGACCCGCAACGACCGGGCGAACGAGAAGTCGGCCGTGGCATGGATGATCCGCCGCAGGATGCTTCGCACCGCCGGGTCCGGAGCGCCGTAGGCCGCAAGCCCCCGGTCGATGATCTCGAAGCTCCTTCGCTGGATCGCCTCCCCATCGTCCGGCAGCGGCGTCTCGCTTGCCACCAGCGGCAAGAGCCGCTCGGCAACCACGTCTTCCAGCGCCGGATCGTTCTCCAACGTCGGCAGAAGCTCCAAGGCGACATCGGGAAACCGGCGGCGGCACTCGGCCAATTGGGCCGGGATGTCGTGGCTCGTGTGCTGGCCCGCGTACAGGAAATAGGGCATCAGCACGATTCGCCGCACCCCGCAGGCCGAGAGTTCGGCCACGCGGTCCTCGATGCTCGGACCGACGATCGAGAAGAACGCCGGCAGCACGTCCGCCTGCCCAAGCCGCCGGGCGATCCGGCAGACCATTTCGATAAAGCCCCGATTCGCCTCCTCGCGGGGACTGCCGTGACTGACGATCAGGATTGCCGGCGAATTGTTCATGCCGTGGCCTCCGCGTGGGCAAGAAAGTGGTCGATCACGTCCGGGCGCGAGGCCCAGTGCAAGTGGATGTAACTGGCCAGCACGTTGCCCCGGGCGAACCCCTCCTCGACAACTTCTCCGTGGGGCCGCCGCACCGTGTAAGCCGGCGGCCAAGTCTCTCCCTCCGCGGGTATACACCCGCGGCTGTTGTCCGCCACGATCTCCGAGTAATGGTATTCGTGTCCGCGGCAGACTGCCCCGGCAGGACCCCAAAGCGAATCGGCCCTCAACGAGACCTCGGCATAGCCGAGCGTCTTGAGCCGGTCGAGCATGGCAGTCTCCAGCGGCAGGACATTGGCCATTGCGTGGCGGGAGCCGTCGCGCGTACGGAGCGACCGGCCCAGGTACATAAGCCCTCCGCACTCGGCATAGATCGGGCGGCCGGAGGCGGCAAAGGCCCGGACTTCGGCCAGCATCGCGCGGTTCCCGGCCAACCTCGCCGCGTAGACCTCCGGATAGCCGCCGCCGAAGTAGAGGCCATCGAGTCCCGGCGGGAGGCCGGCGTCGGCCAGCGGCGAGAACCGGCAGAGGTCGGCCCCACGAGCCTCGAGGGCCTCCAAGTTATCGGCATAATAGAAATGGAAGGCCTCGTCCTGGGCAATGCCGAGGCGGAAC
>JBEKCP010000513.1:0-4437 GCA_050014815.1 Thermoguttaceae bacterium
GCAGCCCCGCCTTCCAGAGCGGACGCATTTACCTCCGCGGCAAGAAGAACCTGTTCTGCATAGCAAAATGATCGAACGGAGGCTTGGGTCTAATCCCCGCGACGCAGTCGCGGGGCTTTTCCAAATCCCCAATCCCCAATCCCCAATCCCTAATCCCCCATCCCCAATCCCTAATCCCTAATCCCCATGCCCGACCTGGACCTCACCTTTGTCGACGAGACCGTCGGGCGGCTCGGCCGCCGCGCCGAGGCGGTGATCCCGATCCTCCAGGCGATCCAGGGACACTACCGCTATCTGCCGCGCGAAGCCCTCCAACGGGTCTGCCAGTTGACCGACATCCGGCCGGCGGCGATCGAAGGGGTCGCGACCTTCTACACGCAGTTCCGGCACCGGCCGGTGGGCGAGCACGTCGTTCACGTCTGCCACGGCACGGCCTGCCACGTCAAGGGCTCCGAGCGGGTGCAGGACGCCCTGGAGCGGCACCTGGGAATCGCTCCAGGCCAGGATACCGACCCCCATGGGCGGTTCACGATCGCCAAGGTGGCCTGCCTCGGCTGTTGCACGCTCGCGCCGGTCGTCCAGATCGACGGCTGCACGTACGGGCGGCTCACCTCCAGTCGCATCCCGGAGATGATCGACGACTTCTTGAAGCAGGGCGGAGGGGAGGAATCGTTTAGCGGGCGGGCTTGCCCGCCGCGGGAGACGAACACGGGCGTCGGCGAGGTCCGCATCGGACTGGGCTCCTGCTGCGTCGCCCAGGGCAGCGGCAAGGTACACGAGGCGATTGGCCGGGCCTTGCAGGCGTCGGGCGCGGCGGCCGTGGTCAAGCGGGTCGGGTGCGTCGGCATGTGCCACCAGACGCCCCTGGTCGAGCTGGTGCCCGCCGGGGGCGGCCCCTCGCGGCTCTTCGCCCGGGTGCAGGCCGACGAGGCCCGGGCCATCGTCTTCTCGCAGTTCCGGCCCCGAGGGATTGCCCGCCGCGTCGGCTATCGCCTCACCCGCTGGCTCGACCGGCTCCTGACCGACGAGGTGCCGGACCCGGCCGTTTCCCGGGCGATCGACCCGGGCGAGAAGCAGCTTTGCGCGTTCCTCGGGCCGCAACGCCGCGTGGCAACCGAGGACTGCGGCCAGGTCGATCCCACCGACCTGGACGAGTATCTCCGCCACGACGGCTTCCAGGCCCTGCGGCATTGCATCGAGAAACTCTCGCCGGAGGAGATCGTCGCCGAGGTGAAGCGGAGCGGGCTCCGCGGCCGTGGTGGGGCGGGCTTCCCCACCGGTCTGAAATGGGCCACCGTCCGCGCCGCGCCCGGCCAGAAAAAATACATCATCTGCAACGGCGACGAAGGCGACCCCGGCGCCTTCATGGACCGCATGCTCCTGGAGTCCTTCCCCTACCGCGTTATCGAGGGCCTGGCCATCGCCGCCCGCGCCGTCGGCGCCGACGAGGGCATCTTCTACATCCGGGCCGAGTATCCGCTGGCCGTGAAGCGGATCCACGAGGCCCTGCGGCGGTGCGAAGACCGCGGGCTCCTGGGCGACCGCGTGCTCTCCACCGATTTCCGACTGCACCTGTCGGTGAAGGAAGGGGCGGGGGCGTTCGTCTGCGGCGAGGAGACCGCGCTGTTGGCCTCGCTGGAGGGCCGCCGCGGCATGCCCCGGCTCCGCCCCCCCTATCCGGCCGAGTCCGGACTGTGGGGCAAACCCACCTCGGTCAACAACGTCGAGACCTACGCCCTGGTGCCGTGGATCTTCCGCCGCGGCGCCGCGGCCTTCGCCGCGCTGGGCACCGAAAAGAGCAAGGGCACCAAGGTCTTCGCCCTGGCCGGCAAGGTCGCCCGCGGCGGCCTCATCGAGGTGCCCATGGGCATTACCATCGGCCAGATCGTCGAGGCGATCGGCGGGGGCGTGGCGGGCGGCCGGCGGTTCAAGGCGGTGCAGGTCGGCGGGCCCTCCGGCGGCTGCGTCCCCGCCGGGCTGGCCCAAACGCCCGTCGATTACGAGGCCCTGGCCGCCGTCGGCGCCATCATGGGCTCCGGCGGAATGGTCGTCCTGGACGACCAGGACTGCATGGTCGATATGGCCCGCTACTTTCTTCAGTTCACCCAGGACCAGTCGTGCGGCAAGTGTACGCTCTGCCGCATCGGGACCCGGCGAATGCTCGACATCCTCGACCGCATCACGACGGGCCAGGGCCGCGGCGGCGACCTGGAGAACCTCGAACAACTGGCGCGGACGATCACCGCGGGGAGCATCTGCGGACTGGGGCGGACGGCCCCGAACCCCGTCCTCTCGACACTCCGCTATTTCCGCGACGAGTACGAGGCCCACCTGGCGGGCCGATGCCCGGCCGGCCGCTGCAAGGCCCTGATTACCTACCGCGTGACCGACGACTGCATCGGCTGCACCCTCTGCGCCCAGCAGTGTCCGGCCGACGCGATCCCCATGACCCCTTACGCGATCCACGCGATCGACCCGCAGAAGTGTACCCGCTGCGACACCTGCCGCCAGATCTGCCCGGTCAAGGCGGTTGTCGTACAATAGGCACAGACCGAGGCGCGCAGAATGGCCTATCGTGAACGCAACGCGATGACTGGGAAGGATTTCACGCAAAGGAGAGGGGAAGGGGAGAAATGACTGAGAATGAGATCGCGACAGTTGTGGTGGATGCGGCCTACACAATTCATAAACACTTTGGGCCGGGACTGCATGAGACTGTGTATGAAGTGTGCCTCGTTCATGAATTGAGGAAGCGGGGGCTTCAGGCAGAACGACAAGTGCGAATCGCCCTCAAGTACGATTCGATCACCTTCGACGAGGGGTTTCGAGCGGACGTCGTTGTCGAGGACAAGGTTGTTCTGGAATTGAAAGCTGTAGAAGAAGCCCACCCGGTCCACAAGAGAACGCTCCTCACCTATTTGCGACTAATGAACAAACGCCTGGGACTGCTGATCAATTTCGACGTGGAGTTGATCAAAGACGGCATTTCGCGAGTAGTCAACGGTTTGCCTGACGACGACTAATTCCGGTATTCCTTTGCGCCTTAGCGGCTTGGCGTCTTTGCGTGAAATACCCCCCCATCCTGAACCGATACTCTTGCGAACGACCTCCCTGCAAATAGCCGCTTGCCTTAAGTAAACGATGTTGAAGTTAAAGATTGATCACCGCGAAGTCGAAGTCCCGGCCGGGGCAACGATCCTGGAGGCCGCCGAGAAACTCGGCATCGAGATCCCGACGCTCTGCTTCCTCAAGAGCCGGGCGACAGCCGAAGGCTGGTCGCCGGCCACGTCCTGCCTGGTCTGCCTCGTGAAGATCGGCCAGAGCGACCGGCTGGTCCCCGCCTGTGCCACCCGGGCGGCCGCCGGGATGGACGTGGCCAGCGAGACCCCGGAAGTCCGCAACGCACGCAAGACCGCCCTGGAACTCCTCCTGAGCGATCACCTGGGCGACTGCCTGGCGCCCTGCTGGCTGGCCTGCCCCGCCGAGATGAACATCCCCGAGATGCTCCGGCAGATCGCCTCGGGCGATCTTCGCGGGGCGATTGCCACGGTGAAGGCCGACATCGCGTTGCCGGCCGTGCTGGGCCGCATCTGCCCGGCGCCCTGCGAGAAGGTCTGCCGGCGGGCCGCCCTGGACGGCGCGGTCTCCATCTGCCAGTTGAAGCAGTGTGTGGCCGACGCGGACCTGGCCTCCGCCGATCCGTATCGGCCCGCGTGCTTGCCGGCCACCGGTCGCCGCGTGGCGGTGGTCGGCGGGGGACCGACCGGCCTGGCGGCCGCGTACTACCTGGCCCAGCGGGGCCACGCCGTGACGATCTTCGAGGAAGCCGACCGCCTGGGCGGAAGGCTGTTGCGGGAGACGGAGGAAAAAGGGGACAGTCCCCATTTGTGCGAAGCACCCTCCGGGCCGTTCCGGCAAATGGGGACTGTCCCCTTTTTCCTGCCCTCCGATGTGCTGGAAGCCGAGGGGGAGACAAGGAGACAAGGAGACAAGGAGACACGTCTGCCCCGCGAGGTTTTGGACGCCGAGATCGCGCAGATCGTGCGGCTGGGCGTCGAAGTGCGCACCGGCTGCCGGGGCACCCCCGACTTGCTGCGGACGTTCGACGCGGTGCTCTTGGCCGCCGGGGCCGCCGTAGCGGCACAGGCCGCCGATTGGGGACTCGTTGCCGGACCAACCGGTCTGACCACCGACCGGCGGACGATGGCCACGGAAGTGCCCGGCCTCTTCGCCGCCGGCAGCGCGGTCCGCGGCCGGCCGATGGTCGTCCGCAGCGTCGCCGACGGCAAGCTGGCGAGCCGGTCGATCGACCAGTACCTCTCCGGCCGGCCGGTCGCGGGGTCCGACCGCCCCTGGACCACGCGGATCGGCCCCATGGAGCCGTGCGAGCTGGCCGCACTGCTCCCCTCTCCCTCCGGGAGAGGGGCAGGGGGTGAG
>JBEKCP010000514.1:0-4435 GCA_050014815.1 Thermoguttaceae bacterium
GACCAAGGCTCGCCATCTGCTCCAGCCGGCCCAGGCTCGTGGCGCCGACCTGTCGATCGACCTCGCGGCCATCGACGACCATGACGAAGCAGGGAATGTCCTGGACCCCGAACTGGGCGGCCAAGGCCCGCTCCTTCGTCACGTTGACCCGGCGGACGGGATAACCCAGTGCTGCCAGTTCCCGGACCGTCGGGTCCATTCTACGGCAGGGGGCGCACCCGTCCGAGTAGAAGTCCAACAGCTCGGTTTGCCCGGTGCCGGACAGGGCCAGAAAGACCAACGTCGCGTGCAAGGAGACCATAGGTTCCCTCCTGGTCGGCCGATCGCCGCAATCCGGGGATTACGGCCGCTTGCCATCCGCGAGTGATAGCCGTCCTGGCAATCGGGGGGCTAGCGGCTCTTGGGAGATCGGCTGCGAAATCCTTTTCGTGATCGTAATCGTATTCGTACGCCATCCGTCGGCACGGTCTCTGGCGGGTGTGGCATTGTCGCTGGAACGGGCAAATCGCACAATCGCAATCCGGCGATTTCACGATTTCAGGTGCGGGTGCGAAGGGCGCAAGCGGCCCGCGGATGTACATCCGCGGCTATTGCCCCTGTCCCCTGGCCCCTGACCCCTCCGCTGGGGCAGCCAGCCGAACGATAAGCCGCTCGAGGATTAGCCGGGGGGGCATTGCGCTATCGCCCTTCAGATCGAGGTCGGCTTCGAGCAGCCAGTGGTAGATTCGGCTGCCCCGGGCCCTCCCCAACCGGCGGAGCTGCCGCTCGGTCTTCTGGATCACAAAGGGCCGCACACCAGCCTGGGAGAGCGCCAGGGCGAGAGTCGCGCGGCGGCCCGGAGGGTGCCCCGGGGCCTCGGACTGGACGACCAGCCGCGTTGCGGCGGCCAGGCGGCGGAGCGAGGCGGAAATCTGGCCGAGCAATCCGACCGGGGCCTCGCCCGCCAGGAGCAGCCGATCCAACTGGACCATGGCCTCGACCACCTTTCCGTCCAGGGCGGCGTCGAGCATTTCCCAAGTGGTTTTTGCCCGCCAGCCGACGGCCCGGTCGACCATCTCCTGCGTGATTTTTTTGTCGTCGGCCGCCAGGAGGGCCAGCTTTGCGAGTTCCTGGTCGAGCAGTCCCAACTCCGGCCCGATCATCTCGACGAGCCTTTCCGCAACGGCAACGGGGACCTGGACGTGGTGGGTCTGCTTGGCCCAGTCGGCGAGCCATCGGGCGAGCCGGGCGGCCTTGGGCGCGGAGCAGTCGATCGCCAATCCGGCGGCCTCCACCGCCTTGTAGAGCCGCGTGTTGCTCGGCCACGTCTTGACGTCCAGGACGAGCACTCCGCTGGTGCCCGGCCGGGCCGCGAGGTCCTCCAACTGCCCGCGGTAGCGGCTGACGAAGCTAGCCGGGCTGTTGGGGCGGGGAAACGCTGGCTCGTCGGCCTCCTCGACCACGACCAGGCGCCTTCCGCCGAACATGGCGATAGTGGCGATTTCTTCGGCGACGTCTCGGAATTCGGCCTGGCGTCCCTCGAAGTTCCGGATCGAGAAATCGCCCTCCTCGCCCCGGAGCACCGCGTGGCGAATCCCCAGCAGGACTTGCCGCCGCAGGAACAACTCGTCGCCGAAGACCACGCAGAACGGCCGCGGCGGATATTTCGCGGGCTGGGCCAGGTACTCGATCGCGTCGGTCGCCTTCGCCATGCCCGACAGTATAGTGGTGGCTAGTGGCTAGTGGCTAGTGGCTAGTGGCTAGTGGCTGGTGATAGTAGCCACCAGCCACCAGCCACCAAGAAAGAACGACCGCCACGTCCTCCCGGTGGGAAGACGTGGCGGCGTTGGAATAAACCTCTCGCCGATTGCGACTGGATGCGTCGCTGCGAGACGAGCGGGGGTCAGGCGTGCTATGCACTTGCCGGTCAAGGACCCCGGCTCACGCTAATGGGTTGGCACCTCCGTCGGAATAACTGGCGAGAGGGTTTATCGCAAACGGACACTAACACTATCGGCAGATTGCCGGGGGCTGCCACAACCGAACTAGCCGGCATTTCCGGCCCCAACAGCCCGGCTGGCACTGCCTCCGGACACCTTCATTATACCTCGAAAACCGCCGATGGACAGGGGAGCGCGGAAATCGGGAGATAATAATCTCTTCACTTTTTTCCCAGGCGCCGCTGTTGTTGAAAGAACCGCGACAGGATCTCCCCGCAGGGGCCGGCCAGCACCCCCGGGACGACCTGGCAACGATGATTCAGCCGGGCGTCCTCCAGCAGCCGGTAGAGGCTGCGGACGGCTCCCGCCTTCGGGTCCATGGTCCCGTAGACAACGGTGGGGATTCGGGCCTGGAGGATGGCCCCCGCGCACATGGGGCACGGTTCGAGCGTCACGTACAACGCACACCCGTCCAGGCGCCATGAGCGGCAAAACGCGGCGGCCTGCGTGATGGCGATCATTTCGGCGTGGGCGGTCGGGTCGTTGAGTTGCTCCCGCTGGTTGTGCGCCCGGGCGATGACCCGGTCCTGGTGGACGATCACTGCCCCGATCGGCGCCTCGTCTTCTTCGAGGGCCTGCCGGGCCTCCTCCAACGCCAACTGCATGAAGTGTTCGTGTTGCACGGGAGGGATTGGGGATTTCAGAATTCAGATTTCAGATCCGCTTGCGGGCTTCGCGGGAATCCTTCCAAACAACGTAAACGCGTCCGCCTTCTCGATCTCGACCTCCAGCAACTTGCCGGCCAGTTCGGGCGGACCGTCCAAAACGACGATCCGGTCGCACACGGTCCGCCCGGTCAATTGCACCGGCTGGCCGGAATCGGAAGGTCGCTTGCGGGCCGACTTGCTCGGACCCTCGACGAGGATCTCCACGCGCCGGCCCAAGAGCGGCATATTGTCTTCGAGGCAGATCGCGTTCTGGACCGCCAGGAGGTCGTTATTCCGCCGCCGCTTCACCTCCTCCGGAACGTCGTCCTCGTAGAGCTCGATCGCCCGGGTCCAGGGCCGGGGGCTGTACTTGAAGATAAAGCTATTCTTGAACCGCGCCCAGCGGACCAGATCGACCGAAAGTTGAAAGTCCTCCTCCGTCTCGCCGCAGAAGCCGACGATGAAATCGCTGGTTATGGCGGCGCCGGGCACGGCGCCGCGAATCCGCTCGATCATCTCCCGGTAGCCCTCGGCGGTGTAGCCCCGCTTCATCCGCCGGAGGATGCGGCTGGAGCCGCTCTGGGCCGGCACATGCAGGTAGGGCGACACCTTCGGCAGGTTGGCTACGGCCTCCAGGAGATCGCCGGTCACATGCCGCGGATGATTCGTGACGAACCGGAGCCGCCTGAGGCCCTCGATCTCGTGGAGCCGCTCGAGCAGGCCGGAAAGCCGCAGCGTGCGGCCTTCGCTCCGGTCGCAGTAGCTGTTGACCGTCTGGCCCAGGAGCGTCACTTCCAGGCAACCGTCGGCCACCAGACGGCGGACCTCGGCGACGATTTCGGCGGCCGGCCGGCTCTGCTCCGGGCCGCGGACACGGGGCACGATGCAGTACGTGCAAAACTTGTCGCAACCGAGCATGACGCGGACCATCGCCTGGCCCGGCGACTGCCGCGCGGCCGCGGTTCGGGGGGGATTGAACGAGGAACCCCCCGACGCAGAACCCCCCGACGCAGTCGGGGGGCTTTTGCGACGATCTAACTCGACTTCCAGCCGCGGGCCGCGCTGGCAAGCCGCCTCTTCCAAGATCGCCGGCAAGCGGCTCAACTGGCCCGGTCCCACGACCACGTCGACGTGGGCCGCCCGGCGAAAGATCGCCGCCTGATCCTTCTGGGCCATGCAGCCCAGCACGCCGATGATGATCTCGGGGCGGCGGGCCTTCAGCGGTTTGACCCGGCCCAGGGCACTATAGATTTTGTCCTCGGCATGTTGGCGGACGCTGCACGTATTGAAGAGGATCGTATCAGCCTTGGCGGCGGTGGACACCAATTCGTAGCCCGCCTCGATCAACTCGGCCGCGACCAACTCGCTGTCGAGGACGTTCATCTGACAACCGACGGTCTGGATGTAGAGCCGTTTGGACACAGGGGTCAGGGATCAGGGGGCAGGGGTCAGGGATTGGGGATGACGACCGCTTGCGGTTCCGCCGCGCGCTATGCCGCTTTGGGCCGCGACCAAACAACCCATCTTAACATGATCTCCCGCAGGTCGGCGAGGGCAGTTTATCTAAACGCCGCTTGCGGCCTCGCACTACTCCGGTCCAAGGCGGTCCCCCGGCTGGATCCGGTGCCCGCGGAGGAACTCCTCGACGATCATGGGGCGTTTTCCCGCCGGCTGGACGGTCGTGAGGGCCGCGGCGGACCCGCCGGCGGCGATGACCAGCCGGTCCCCGCCGGCCTCCAACACCGCCCCCGGCGCCCCATCCCCTTGGACGACCCGCACCGGGCCGAGGATCAGCCGGACCGGCGGTCC
>JBEKCP010000515.1:0-4432 GCA_050014815.1 Thermoguttaceae bacterium
ACCTGCCACGTCCCGGAGGGGATGGACCGGCGGTGGAAGGTGCCCGACGTCCATGGCGACACGCTGGCGTTCCTTCAGTACACGTCGGGCTCGACGGGCACGCCGAAGGGGGTCGTTCTCAGCCACGCGAACCTGGTCCACAACTCCGCGTTGATCGCCAGTGCGTTCGAGCACACCCGCAACGGGACGGGCGTGTTCTGGCTCCCGAGCTACCACGACATGGGGTTGATCGGCGGGATCCTTCAGCCGCTCTACGTCGGGCGTCCGAACGTCCTGATGTCGCCGATCACGTTTCTCCAGAAGCCCTACCGCTGGCTGTCGGCGATTTCACGGTTCGGCGGCACCACGAGCGGGGGCCCGAATTTCGCCTACGACTTGTGCGTCCGCAAGATCACGGCAGAGCAGCGGAAGTCGCTCGACTTGAGCACCTGGAAAGTGGCTTTCAACGGGGCGGAGCCGGTCCGGGCGGAAACGCTCGATCGTTTTGTCGAGGCCTTCGGACCGTGCGGCTTCCGCCGCGAGGCATTCTATCCCTGTTTCGGCCTCGCGGAGGCGACGCTGATTGTCTCGGGCGGATATGTCTCGAAGCCCCCCGTGGTCCGGCACTTCGACGCCCAGGCGCTGCCCGAAGACGTCGTCACCGAGGTCGAGCCGGGCCGCCAGGGTGGCCGGGCGATGGTCGGCTGCGGCGAGACGCTCCCCGACCAGAACATCGTCATCGCCGATCCCGAGACCCGGACGACTTGTCCGCCGGGGCGGATCGGGGAGATCTGGGTCTGCGGCCCCAGCATCGCCCAAGGATACTGGCAACAGCCCGAGGCGACGGAAGCCACTTTCCGGGCGTGCCTGGCGGACACGGGCGAAGGCCCGTTCCTGCGGACCGGCGACCTGGGTTTCATGCTCGACGGCGAGCTTTTCGTGACCGGCCGGCTGAAGGACCTGATCATCGTCCGCGGGGTGAACTACTATCCGCAGGACATTGAGTTGACGGTCCAGCGAAGCCACTCCCGGCTGCGTGCGGACTGCGGCGCCGCGTTTACGGTGGAGAAGGACTCTCGGGAACAACTCGTCGTGGTCTTCGAGATCGAGCGGCACAAACAGGGCCGGCTGGAGGGCGTCTTCCAGGCCGTTCGCCGCGCCGTCTCGCTGGAGCACGACCTCAACGTGGACGCGATCGTGCTGATCCGGGCCGGCAGCGTCCCGAAGACCTCCAGCGGCAAGATCCAGCGGCACGCCTGCCGGCGCGGGTATCTCGACGGGTCGCTGGACATTGTGGGCCAATGGCACTCGGACGGCTCCGAGCCGTTGCCCGTGTCACCGGCAAGGGTGGTGCGGGCGGAACCGGCTGCGGCTGTTTCGGGCAATGGGGATCGGACCGCTGCCGCCCCGGCCGCCACGCCCGCCGAGGCCAAACCGCCGTCGCCCGACGCCGCAGGAGGCCACACGGCCGCCGACCGGCTCAAGGCGGCCAACGTGGTCATCGAGGAGATCCGCCGTGTTGCGAAGGAGCGGGCGGCCGGCATGACGCTCGACTCCGCCATTGCCGAGGCGGGGCTCGACTCGCTCGAACGCATGGAGATCCTGGCCACGATCGAGGAGCGTTTCGGCGGCCGCTTCCCCCCGGAGATCCTGCCCGACCTGGAAACGACCCGCCAGGTGATCGCGGCGGTGGAGAAGTACCTTGGGACGGAACTGCGGGCGAGAGACCGCGCGGCGGCCGCGGCGGAAATCCCGGCCGAGCACTACCGCATCAGCCGGTTCCCCGAATACGTCCAATTGCGCCAGAGGCTCGATCTGCTGGACAACCCGGAACTGGGCAACCCGTATTTCGGCGTCCACCAGGGCATCACGAATGATCGCACGGTGATCGACGGCCGGGAGATGGTGAATTTCGCCAGCTACAATTACGTGGGGACTTCGGGCGACCCGGCCGTGTCCAATGCCGCCAAGGCCGCAATCGACCGCTACGGCACCAGCGTCTCGGCCAGCCGGCTGGCCTCGGGCGAGAAGGCGCTGCACGGGGAGCTGGAGCAGGCCCTGGCCCGATTCCTCGGGACCGAGGCGGCTTTGGTGCTGGTGGGCGGGCATGCCACCAATGAGTCGGTCATCGGGCACATGGTGGGGCCGGGCGACCTGATCCTCCATGACGCCCTGGCCCACAATAGCATCGTCGAGGGGTCGCTCCTCTCGGGGGCGCGGCGAAGGCCGTTCGCACACAACGACGCCGACACGGCCGATCGGCTCTTGGGCGAGTTCCGCCACGAATATCGCCGCGTGCTGATGGTGATCGAGGGGGTCTACAGCATGGACGGGGACATCCCCGACCTGCCGCGGTTCATCGAGGTCAAGAACCGCCACAAGGCCCTGTTGATGATCGACGAGGCACACTCGATCGGGGTATTGGGGTCGCACGGGCGGGGCATCGGCGAACACTTCGGCGTCGATCGCCGCGATGTGGACATCTGGATGGGGACGATGAGCAAGTCGCTGGGCAGTTGCGGCGGGTTCATCGCCGGCTCGAAGGAGCTGGTCGAGTACCTGAAGTACACCCTGCCGGGGTTCGTCTTCAGCGTAGGGATGCCGCCGGCGGCGGCCGCCGCCGCCCTGGCCTCGCTCCGCCTCCTGGAGGCCGAGCCCCAGCGAGCGGCGCGGCTCCGCGAGAACGCCCGGCTGTTCCTCGCCCTGGCCAAACAGCGGGGGCTCTCGACCGGCATGAGCGAGAACACGCCGGTGGTGCCCGTCATCGTAGGCAACTCGCTGGTGTGTCTGCGGTTGTCGCGGGCGTTGTTCGCCCGCGGGATCAACGTGCAGCCGATCCTCCACCCGGCGGTGGAGGAGAGCGCGGCCCGGCTGCGATTCTTCATCACTTCGCTTCACACCGAGCTGCAAATCCGTTACACTATAGATGTGTTGGCCGAGGAACTCGAAAAGATCCGGTTTCACGAGGCGGTCCCCGCCGGCGGGGAGTCGGCGACCGCCGAATCCTTGCCGTCCAGTAGTTCTGTGACGAGGTGAAGATTGCTGACCGAACACGAGATTGCGCGTACCTGGAGAGCCCTGTTCCACGAAGGGAAGAACGACGAGGATACCTTCCAGAGGGCTGAGGCCCTGCTGGAAGAGTTGCGTCCGGAGAACCCGTTGCGGCACCGCCTGGCCGGCGAGCTTTCGGAGCTTCGCAAGATCCGGAAGCAGAAGCAGAAGCCGGCGGCCCGCAAGCATGCGGTCCATCAAGTGAAATAGGGGCTCCGGCGGCGTTCCCCCTGCCAGACGCCCGGGCAGGGCGCCGGTTATGCCAGAGCATAATCCGCGCCTGTGCCGCCGGGCCGCCTACCGGTTCAACTCCAAGCCGATGTTGATCCCGTAGACCAGGAGGTCCTGCCGGTTGGCGTGGCTTACGTTGGTGGTGTTGATTCCCATCGGCGCGCCGTTGAGCGTGCTGACCGTGTAGTCGACCATGTCGGCGCCCCGGCCGATGCCGTTCATCCACAGGGTCGTCCAGCCGGCCTTCAACGTGATGAGGTTGGTCAGCTTGGCGTGGAAATCGCCGCGGACCTCGACCACCGGCGAGAACTCGGTGAACTGCGCCGAGTGCTGGAAACCGATGGGGGCCATCAAGCTGGGAACAATGGGATTGGCGGCCGTGACCGGGGAAGCCACGAGCCGCGGCGGCGGGCCGAAGGTGGTGTTGATGTTGCCGGCCAGTTGGCCGTCCTGGCGGACGATCTCGGTATTGACCCCCGCCATGAACCGCCCCTCGAACGAGAAGGCGCATCGCCCGACCGGCAGATACAGCCGGGCCCCGATTTGCGGGCCCGCGATGCTGTTCTTCACGCCGTTGTTGAAGTAGGTTGTGTCCATGAAGCCGCCGAGACCCGTGAAGCTGAACGTGTCGTCGAACTCGATGAACCGTCCGCCCGCCATCCATTCGAGCGTGCCGCCCAGCGGGAGTTGGGACTCGCGATAGAGGTACATCGCCTCCACGCCGCTCAGCTTTGCGATGTTCTGCACCGCCGCATTGCCGAATACGACGGGCGCCTGGAGATTGTTGGGCGCCGCAAGGGTGCCCCAATTGACGTCCAGGTAGTGCGAGTTGGTGGGACCGAACGGCGGATCGGTGAAGATCATGTAGACGTTGTCCCCGGCAATGTGCTCCGTCTGCTGGTTGAGCTCGATGGTGCTGATGAGGAAGCCGTGGTGCTCGCCGACGTACCCGAGCTCGATCCGGTCGCCCTGTTTCCACGTTGTCCGGAACCGCCCCGTGTCCAACGAGTTCGATTCGCTGATGGAGTCGGTCGGGTCCACGTAGACGGTCTGCGACGGCCCGGGATCGCCGACCGTGGTCTTCTTGGGGGGCGTCATATACCAGTAGATCCCGTCGAAGGTGCAGAAGAACCCGGTCTTGGGCTCGGCCCAATTGTCGTAGGGGCGAACG
>JBEKCP010000516.1:0-4428 GCA_050014815.1 Thermoguttaceae bacterium
AACTACGAGATGATGAAGCGGGCCGCCGCCGCCCTGACCCCCTGGCTGGCCGAGCACAACCTGGCCCTCTACTCCCAGGCCGACGGCCTGCCGCGGACCCAGATGATCGAGCGGTTCAAGGCCAGCCCCCGCTCCGTCCTGTTCGGCGTGGACAGTTTTTGGCAAGGGGTCGACGTGCCGGGCGACGCCCTGGTGAACGTCATCATCACGCGGCTGCCCTTCAGCGTGCCCGACCGGCCGCTGACAGAGGCTCGGCTGGAGGCCATCCGCGCCGCCGGCGGCAATCCGTTCCGCGACTACCAGCTTCCCGAGGCCATCTTGAAACTCAAGCAGGGCTTCGGCCGGCTGATCCGCAGCAAGCAGGACCGGGGGATGGTCGTGATCCTCGATCCGCGGATCCGGACCAAGCCCTACGGCCGGCTCTTCCTCGCCTCGCTTCCCCCGTGTCGCCAGGTGATTGAGGGGATTGGGGATTAGGGATTGGGGATTGGAAAAGCCCCGCGACTGCGTCGCGGGGGTTGCCGCTTGCGGTTTCGCTTTATGGTATATTGCTTGACGACAGGAGCAGGACCATGTTGTATCGCAAGCTCGGTTCCTCGGGCATCGAAGTCTCGGCGGTTGGATTCGGCGCATGGGCAATCGGCGGCTGGATGTGGGGTGGGACCGACGAGTCCAAGGCCGTCGCCGCCATCCACGCCGCGCTGGACCACGGCATCACTCTGATCGACACCGCCCCCGTCTACGGCTACGGCCGGTCGGAGCAGATCGTCGGCCGGGCGATCCGGGGCCGCCGCGACCACGTCGTTCTGGCCACCAAGTGCGGCATGGTCTGGGACCGCGAGGAGGGGACCTTCTACTTTCACGCCGACCAGCAAGGCGTCACGCGGCAGCCCTCCGAAAAGAAGATCTACAAGAACCTCCGCCCGGCGTCGATCCGCCGCGAGGTCGAGCAAAGCCTCCAGAACCTCCAGACCGACCACCTCGACCTGCTCCAGACCCATTGGCAGGACCCCTCCACGCCCATCCACGAAACCATGGCCGAGCTCGTGAAACTCAAGCAGGAGGGAAAGATCCGGGCGATCGGCGTGTCGAACTGTTCGGCGGACGACCTTGCCGCCTACGGCCCGATCGATTCCGATCAGGAGAAATACAGTATGCTCGACCGCAACATCGAGCAAAACGGCATTCTGGCCTGGTGCCGCGAGCACAACATCGCCGTGCTGGCCTATTCGCCGCTGGCCAACGGGCTATTGACGGGCAAGATCCGTCCGGACCGGCAATACAACCCGGGCGACCTGCGGCGGGGCAACTTGCGGTTCCGGCCGGAGTTCGTCCAGCGGACCAATGCCCGGCTGCAACAACTCGACCCCATCGCCCAGCGCCATGGGGTGAGCGTCGCCCAGTTGGTGATCGCCTGGACCTGCTCGCAGCCGGGGATTACCTCCGCGTTGTGCGGCGCCCGGGACCCGGAGCAGGCCCTCGAGAACGCCGCCGCCGGCGAGATTGTCCTGACGCCCGACGAGGTCCGCTCGATGAGCGAGCTGGTCCACGCGTGAACTACCGTCTAGCGGGCGGGCTTGCCCGCCGAGCACCAGATGCCCCACGATCCACTCGGCGGGCAAGCCCGCCCGCTAAACGGGCAAGGTTCAGAATCGGCTTTCGGCAGGTAACACGTGGTAGGTCCGGCCTGCCGGGCCGGACCCGACGGTGTACAAGTCCCGCTCGGCAAGCGGGACCTACCGGCTGTTACCCGCGTTTGAACCATGCCGCTAAACGTGCTCAACACGGCAGTTTGGTCGCGCCGGCCGGGAATAATATCGCCCGTCCGACCCGAAAAGAATAGCGGAGCGGTGTCGAGCGGGAGCAAGCCAATGGCCGAGCACGAAGAAGCCGCTGGTCCGGGATCGCAGCCCAGCACCGGCCGAACGCCCTGGGGCTTCGCCGACCACCTTCTCGCACCACCCTCACCCCCGCCACCTCCGCAAATCCCTGAAGAGTCGCCGCTTCTCGCGTTAGATACCCCCCCATCAGGTGATAAGCTGGAGGCGGGTCCGCAGCCCGAGCCGCAGGGCTGGCTGTTCCGTCTCATCTCGTTCGAGATTGCCTGGTCGTGGCTTTTTTCGGTGGCGCTTCATTTGTCGGGCATGATTGCGGCGGTGCTGTTGCTGCCCTGCTTTCTCACGCACACGGATCGCGATCCTCCGCGGGTCGAGTACACCTTTACGCCGGACCCCGTCGAGCCCGATTCCCCGCTCGTCAGTCAGAAGACGGATCCCGGGCCCATTCTGCCTGACGACGACGAGGATCGGGAACCCACCATCGTGCGGCTGGACCCCTCGGTAGTGCCCGCCTTGCCGTCGGCGAGGATCGACGCGATTGCCGGCGGCGGGATCGAGCCACGGGCCGGCCTGTTCCCCGAGGCGGGCGACCCGAGGTTCGGGCTCGGCGCGCTCGGCGCGGGGATGGGCGGCCCCGCCATCCCCGTGGGCACGACCCTCTCGCCCGGCCACGGCCGCTCCCCGCTGCCCACGAAGGGCAGCGGAACCTTCCAGTCCGCCCACACCGTCACCGACAGCTTCCAGCAGGCGATGGACCGCACCACGCGAGAGATCCTCGCCATGCTGACCCAGCGCCACGTGCTCTTGATCTGGTGCCTCGATGAATCGGAGAGCATGAAGCCCGCCCAGCGGGAGATCCGCGACCGCATCGAGCGGATCTACGCCGAGTTGAAAGCGGCCGGCGTGACCTCCGGCGATGCACTGACCACCGCGGTCACGAGCTTCGGCCTCGGGTTTCGGGTCCACACGCCGCGGCCCACGACCGATCCGGACGCGATTCGCCGTGCGATCGACGCGGTGCCGATCGACCCCTCCGGCATCGAGAACATGTGTACCGCCGTGTCGCAGTCGATCACCACGTTCCGGCGGCAAGCCAGGGCGGAAAATCGCCAGATGGCGCTGATCCTCGTGTCCGACGAGGCCGGCGAGCAGGAACAGATCGACAACTACCTGGAGCCCACGATCGCTTTGGCCCGCTCGGTCCCGTGCCGGGTCTACGTGTGGGGCAACGAGGCGGTCTTCGGCCTGCCGCACGCAAAAATGCGCTGGGTCCATCCCCAGACCCATGAGGTCTTCTGGCTGGAGATCGACCGCGGGCCGGAGACGGGCCTGGTCGAACAGTTGCAGATCGAGGGCTGCGAGGCCCGGACCGACGCCCACCCCGCCGGCTTCGGACCCTACGGCCAAAGCCGCCTGGCCTGGGTCACGGGGGGCATCTTCTTCCTGCTGCCCGACACCGACACGAACCTCGTCCGCGGCGGGAACCGCCATTACGAGTTGCAATCGCTGCGCTACTACCAGCCCGACCTCCGGTCCCGCGCCGAGGTCCTCGCCGATCTCAAGAAACAGCCGCTGCGGAGCCTCATCCTGAAGATCGTCAACGACCTGAACCCCTCCCGCCCCGAAATCGCCGAGATGATCCGCATGCGGTCGGGCCTGCCCGCCGACCCCAAGAAGTTCGCCCAGCAGGTGACCGACGCCCGCGGCAAAGTGGACTTCTACTACCACGGCCTCCGCCGGGCCATCGAGGCCCTGGACAATTCCGAGGCTGCCCGCGAGGAAGAACCCTCGCTCCGCTGGAAGGCCAACTACGACCTGATCCGGGCCCAGGTCGTCGACTACGCCGCCGCCGCTTACCTCTACCGAAAAGCCCTCGACGACACCCTTCGGAAGTTCGACCAGACGCCCCAATCGCTCCCCTCCGACGAGCACCTCGTCGGCTGGAAGCTCCACAAGGAGATGGGCATCCCCCTGGACAGCACCGTCAGAACCATGCTCGACCGCGCGAAAAAACTCTACCTGACGGTCATCCGGAACCATGGCGGCACCCCGTGGGCAGCCCGAGCCGAGTGGGAGTTGAAACGCGACTTCGCCTTCCCCGGCGTGACCCTGCTGGCCGCCGGCGGCGCTGGCGACCTGCTGCCCGACTCGATCGCTGCTACCGGGTCCACGGGCTCGGGTGAAGGACTTGGCCCAGGGGCCGCGGTGGGCGGTAGGGTCGGAGTGGGCGGCGGTGGAGGCGGTGGAGGAGGGGGCGGGGGTGGAGGCGGCGTAGGGGTCGGACAAGGCTGGGGCGTCGCCTCGTATCCGGCCGTCGAGTTCGTGCCCGAGTATCGCAAGCCCGCGGCCGCACACCACGGCGGCGGAGGTCATCAGGGCGGCGGCGGCGGTGGTGGATCCGCCCCCGCACCCTCGCCCCCGCCGAAACTCTGAGGAGTCGTCGATAGCGGCTCATGGGCCTTTCGACGCGTCGTCTAGGACCTATTGGTCCTATGGGTCTCATCAGCCCGAATGGCCGCTGCGGGCTCCCGGAATGGGCCGGGGACAGTGCCGGATGCTTGACGGCCGACCCCTTGCCCGCCCCCCCTAC
>JBEKCP010000517.1:0-4420 GCA_050014815.1 Thermoguttaceae bacterium
ATGGCCATGGCGCACGCCTGAGGCAACGGCCACTTTCTAAGGACGGCGGCCATGCCGATGGCGTCTGAAACCACTACTCCCTTGAATCCCATCTCTTTTCTGAGAAGATCGACGAGGATCTTCGAGGAGAGAGTGGCGGGGAATTCTTTGTCGAAGGCCGGGAAGATGGTATGCGCCGTCATCAGGGCCTTGGCGCCCGCATCGATGCCCGCCTGGAAGGTGACCAACTCGACCGCGCGCATCCGCTTCAGGTCCCCGCGGCAGGTGTCGAGCACATCGTGCGCGTCGGTTCCCGAATCGCCGCGGCCAGCGAAGTGCTTGACCGTGGCGACAATGCCGGCATCCTGATATCCGCGTACCGTTGCGTCGACAAACTTCGCGCAAACCTTGGGATCGTCGCCAAAGGAGCGCACGCCAATTTCGGGATTCAACGGATTGATGTTGACGTCACAGACCGGATGATAGAACTGGGTGACACCGATGAGGGCCATCTGCTTGCCCAGTGTATTTGCCACTTTATAGGCCAGATCGAGGTCGCCGATGGCGGTCATTCCCATGGGCGGCGGGAACTGTAAGACGTGACCGGCGGTGTAATCGTTTTTGAAATCGCCTTCCATGTCGATGGTGATGTGCAGGGGGATTCCCGAAGGCCGTTTCATGGCGATTTCCTGCAGTTTGTTGAGCTTGCCGGTGAGCTCTTCCGGAGTCACGCTCACGCCGAAGCTGCGATCGTCGAAGTAGGTATGCGCGATGTCGAACCAGTCCTTGGGCTTCTTAAAGTTGGGGTCAACCTGCGAGCGTCCCCAATATTTGTTCTTGCATGTCTCCAGTGCATACGGTTCCAGACAAAGGCCGCCGGCGTGCAGTTTGGTGACCTGTTCGATCCCCGAGGGCGTCAGGTAAGCCCCGCGCCAAGTGAAGGTGAGAACCTGGCCGCATTTTTCCGCCAGGGTCATTTTCGCCAACTTGGCCGCAACAAAAGTGTCTCGTTCCTTCGACATCGAGTATCTCCTCAAGGATTTCTTTGCGACTTTGATTATATATACTATGCCCCTGCGCGTTGCGACCAGATCGTGCCGGGAGCCGAGGGCAGCTTCCGGCTTCTAGCTTTTCTTGCTGGGGCCAGATTGGGCTTGTGCTGAGCAACGATCGGTGGTCAGAAGTCAGGTATCAGAACCGCGAGATGGGGCGTCCGACGCCGTTTTTTCGACCGCAATCGATGAATTGTTCTTGTAATTCACCGCGAATCTCTATGAAAATCCGAGTATTCATCGCGGCAGGCGAAGCGGCGGGTTGACAGCGCCAATGAATGGGGTTGGAGGGTTCGCAATAGCTGTTTAAGATGCAGTGGGCCCGACTGCAGGCTGATGCGACTGCCTTTCAGGGGGAGCTTTCGATGGGGACATTTGCGTGGCAGACCTGGAATAGCGGTCCTTTCAGCATCGAACGCGGGCCGGGCAAATCGCCAGGCACGGTGATTTTGCGTTTCAAGGGCCCCTTTACCGTGCGCGACGCGTACAGCTCGCTGCCGCCGCTCACGCTGAACAAGATGCTCGATCTGGAGACTGCGCCAGGCGAAGAACCGCCGGTGAAAAACATTCTGGACCTGACCGCCTGCCCCTATATCGATTCGTCCGGCCTGGGCATGATCGTGACGCACCATGTCCGCTGCCAGAAGAAAGGCGTGAGGCTGGTCGCCGCCGGAATGAGCCCCAAGGTCCGGGAGGTCTTCAGGGTCACAAAGATGGACGCCATCATTGCCATAGCTGCCACGGTTGAGGAAGCGGAAAACAACTGAGGTTTACCCACAAGCTTGCGCAATAGTGCAACCGTCCTGCGCCTGCTCAAGCGGGCCGGCGGACGTGTGTCGCGTTCGACCCCTGACTTGCACCGTGTAGGTTCCGTCTTGCGCCCGCTCAAGTGGGCCTGGATGCGAAGAAGGCTTCGACGTCAGTGATGGTTTGGGTGATGCGGTAGGGCGGGAGGGATTGGAGGAAAATCTGGCCGTAGCGCTGGCGGGTGATGCGAGGGTCGAGAAGAACGAGGACTCCGCGGTCTTCGAGGGAGCGGATGAGACGGCCGAAGCCTTGCTTGAGAGTGAGGACGGCCTCGGGGACCTGGTAGTCGAAGAAAGGACGGCCGCCATCTTCTTCGATGGCCTTCATGCGGGCCTGGACGACGGGGTCGGAGGGGACGGCGAAGGGGAGGCGGTCGATGATGACGCAACTGAGGGCCTCGCCCTGGACGTCGACACCCTGCCAGAAGCTGGCGGTGCCGAAGAGGACGGCGTTGGGTGTGGCGCGGAACTCTTCGAGGAGAGCTTTGCGCGGGGCCGTGCCGTGGAGAAGGATGGGGAAATCGAGGATGGGCAGGAGAAGGTCGTAGAGGGCGCGCATTTGCGCGTAGCTGGTGAAGAGGCAGAAGGCGCGTCCGCGCGTGATCGAGAGGACGCGCTCGATGGTGACGGCGGCGGACTGGGGGAATTCCGCGGAGCGGGGGTCCGGCATGGCTGGCGGGAGATAGAGGAGGGCCTGCTCGCCATAGCGGAAATGAGAGGGGACGACGAGCTCGCGGCAATCGGCGAGGCCGAGACGGCGGCGAATGTGTTCGAAGCTGCCCTGAACGGTGAGGGTGGCGGAGGTGAGGACGACGGTGGGGATCTGGTCGAAGACGAGATCGCGGAGGAGCTGGGAGACGTCGATGGGAGTGGCCTGGAGAAACGTCGATCGCGGCTGAGGGCGCGGGTTGCGCGGGACGGAGTTTTGGTCGGAATTCGTAGGAGCGCCGCGGCGCTCAAGCCAGAAGACCATGTTGGCGGCGGTGGATTCGAGCATGAATTCGAGGTCGGCGCGGAGGGCGGCGGCGCGGGCCTCGAGGCCGGGAGCTTCTTCGAGGTCGGTGAGGCGGTCGAGCTCGGCTTCGATGATCTTGAGGGTTGCGCAGACACCGAGGTAGAGGTCGCCGGAGGACTCGAGGAATTCCTGGCGATTGGTGAAGGGATGGCGGCCATCGCCTTCCATAGGGAGGGCGGCGAAGAAGAGGCGGGCGCGCTCACGGAGCTGCTGGGTGAGGGCGGGGATTTGCGTGGCGCCGGATTGGCCGCGGAGAAGGACGTCGGTGTCGCGGGCGAGGTCCTCGAAGCGGAGGTTGGAGAGCGAGCGGCCGAAGTATTGCGAGGCGACCTCCTCGAGCTCGTGGGCTTCGTCGAAGATGACGGCAGCGGATTCGGGGAGGATGCCTGCGTCGGGCGCGCAGGCGGCGGCGAGGCGGACAGCGGTGTCGGCGAAGAAGAGGTGGTGATTGACGATGACGATGTCGGATTCAAGAGCGCGGCGGCGCATCTCGGTAATGAAGCAGCGGCGGTAGTCGGGGCAAGTGGAGCCGAGGCAGGCATCGGAGCGGGCATCGAGCTTGTGCCAGAGGGCGCTGGTTTCAGGGAGGGCGGAGAGCTCGGCGCGGTCGCCGGTTTCGGTGATGCGCTCCCATTGGGCGATCTGCTGGTACTCATCGATTTCGTCGAGTCCCGAGAGAATGGGCTGGTCGCGCAGGGCGAAGAGCTTGCAGCGGCAGAGGTAGTTGGCGCGGCCCTTCATGTAGCAGACGCGCAGCTCGCCGAGGAGGGTCTCGAGGAAGGGGATGTCACGGAAGAAGAGCTGGTCCTGGAGGGCCTTGGTGCCGGTGGAGACGATGACGCGTTGACCGGTGCGGAGGGCGGGTAGGAGGTAGGCGAGGGTTTTGCCGGTGCCGGTGCCGGCTTCGACGATGAGATGACGGCGCTCGGCGAAGGCGTGCTCGACGGCTTTGGCCATTTCGTATTGGCCGGGGCGGTACTCGTAGGGGAGTGGAGAGCGGGCGAGGATGCCGCCGGGCGCGAAGAACTCGTGGAGGGCGGGAAGAGCGCGGGATGAGGCGTCGGAGGAGGGCATGAAGGTCGCAGCTCTAATGATAGGGGGAAGGGACCGAGAGAGTAGGGAGTAGAAAGACAAGAAGCGACGGAGCGAGAAAGCGAGGGGGTTGGGCTGGCGGACAAGTGCCTTCCCTGCGGATGCGCAGCGAGACGGACTCCTGCTTCCGACGCGGTCAGGCGGCGGTTTCGGCGGTGGTGGGATCGATGATGGACTTAACCTCGGCAACGCTGTTGGCGGGGAAACCTCCCTGCGCTGCGTGCTCGCGGACCATCTGCTCGTTGGGCGCGATGTAGATGCAATAAATCTTGTTGTCGGTGACGAAGCTCTGGACCCACTGGATCCGGGGTCCGAGATTGCTGAGAACACCGCAGGACTTTTGCGAGATGGCCTGGAGTTGCTGGGGCGTGAGGGAACCGGCTCCGGGGATCTCGCGCTCAATGACGTACTTTGGCATGGTGCGACCTCCTTTGCGGGTATGGGCAATTGGCATAGTGTAACCGACGATTGGGTGA
>JBEKCP010000518.1:0-4418 GCA_050014815.1 Thermoguttaceae bacterium
GGGCGGCTCGATCCGGTAGGAGGGGAGCGAGACCTTGGCCTTTTCCGAGGGGGCCTGCTGTTGGGGCGGCACCGGCGGCTCCAGCACCGGGTTATAGGGGTCGACCACGTGGCATCCGCCGGCCGCCAGCGCAAGGGCGATGGCGGCCAAAACGGCCGACTGCGATGGTCGCAGGAGCCAGCGGACACTCGACATGGGGGGACCTACCAGAGACAGACCACAAAGACTTCGCGTTGACACCCAGTCAACCCACCTGGCGACGGTAATTTGGACCAATTTGCTAAGATGGGTAATGCCATTCTACCGCGCAGCAGCCGTCAAAGTCTCTCCAATTCACGCAGTCGGAATAATCGGCAAACTCGACACACTACTTTGCAATGTTTTCAGCAATCCGCCGGATTTTCGCCGAGAAGGGCGAATTGGACGGCCGCCGGCCCTTCCCCTTTCGCCACATTATGCTATACATTGCCAATGTGGAAACACTTAACCCGGATTATTCATGGGCAAGACATCCGGTGGCAGTGTGTTCGACACCAGCCCGACGCGCAAGCGAGGGTAACTCGTTGCCAGTCCCTCGCTTGCGCTTCGGGCTAGTGTTTGCCCATGAATAATCCGGGTTAAATAGTCGTGGCGGGCTGAAAAGCGACGTTCCGCCTTCAGAAACGGTTCCCTGCTGGCCGCGCACGATGTAGACCCAATAGAGAGTAGAGGAGAATGTTGTGACAGACACCCCAGAGAAGCCCGAACAGACAAGTCCGGGTGATCCTGCCGCGGCGCGGCAGCAACAACAGCAGCGGGCGCAGATCGAGATCGATGACTCGAAGGCGTTGGCGCTTTACGCGAACTTCTGCCGCGTAACCGGCACCCCCGAAGAGTTGATCATCGACTTCGGACTGAACGCCCAGCAGCCCTTTGGCATGCCAACGCAGCCGATCGGCATCACGCAGCGAATCATTACGAACTACTTCACCGCCAAGCGGATGCTGCACGCCCTGCAACTGACCGTCCAGCGCCACGAGGCCACTTTCGGCGTTCTGGAAACCGACGTGCAGAAGCGGGTCCGGCCGGGATTCATGCAGGGGCAGGTTCCCGGGCCGTGAAAGCCCGGCCCGCCGCGACTACTTGTCTTCTTCGACCAGGATGTTCTTGGACACGTATTGTTGGGGTTTCGCCTCGCGGCGACGACCACTGGGCCTCAGTACGCAGAGGAGCCCCAACATGACGCCTAGGATAACCAGGCCGTAGGCAAAGCTGTAGTCGTAGCTTGTCTTCTGAGGGGAGGCTGGTGGTTGTGCCAGGGCGCATGAGAGCCCGCCAGCCCAGGCCGCCACGAAGAGAACCGCAGACCGTACCCGTCTCAGCGAAATCATGGCAAGATGCCTCCCGAGGGTCAATCTACCCTATTGTAAATCGGGTGCGGCCGGCGTGGAAGGTGGAGGGTGGCCGGATTCTTCAATTTGAGATTTGCAATCGTCCCTTCGCCTTCCCTTGACAACAGCCCCCAGGCGATGCCAAGATAATGGTCCGCCCCTGTTTTCCCCTTCCCCCCGCCACGCCTGACTTTGGAGAACCACTATGAGCATTTCTCGTCGCAACGTCTTGAAACTGGCTTCAGGCACCGCGGCCCTTTGGGCCACCGGAGTCAACCCGTTGGGTGCCATGGAGGGCCCCGGCAAGAAAATCCCCATCGGCCTGCAACTCTACTCCGTCCGCGACGTCTTCGGCAAGGACGTTCCGGGCACCCTGGCCGCCGTCGCCAAGATGGGCTACCAGGGCGTCGAGTTCGCCGGCTACTGCGGCAAGACAGCCCAACAGCTCCGCAAGATCCTCGACGAGAACAACCTGAAATGCTGCGGCACGCACACGGGCGTCGATACCCTCTTGGGCGATAAGCTCAAGCAGACGATCGAGTTCAACAAGACGCTGGGCAACGTCTTCCTCATCGTGCCGAGCCTGTCCGGCAAGTACCTGGCCTCCGCCGAGGCCGTTCGCGATACGGCCAGGCTGCTGACGGAAGTGGCGGCGAAAGTCAAGCCGGAAGGCATGCACGTCGGCTACCACTCCCACGGCGGCGACTTCCGCAAGATCGACGGCCAGACCACTTGGGACCTCCTGTTCACCACTGCCGGTCCGGACGTGGTGATGCAATTGGATGTGGGCAATTGCCTTGGCGGCGGCGGCGATCCGGTCGCGGAACTCAAGAAGTTCCCCGGCCGCAGCCTCACCATCCACATCAAGGAGCACGGCGGAAAACATGGTGCCCCGATCGGCGAAGGGACGGTCAAGTGGGACGAGATATTCCAAATCTGCGAGACCACCGGCGGCACCCAGTGGTACATCCTCGAGCAAGAGGCCTATGCCGGCTCGTCTCTGGACAGCGTCAAGCAGTGCATCGACAACATGCGCAAGATGGGGAAGTGACCCGCGGTCCGTCCGTGCAGGCATCCACGCTATGGCGCATGAGCCGTGTTAGCCGTATATGCCCGACCCCGTTGTGAGCAGGGCATTATGGAGACTGAAACGTGAGAGTATGCTCGATACGAGAAGAGTGGCGCGCAGGACTCGTCCATAGTTTATTGTGTAGCCACGGCCTGCATCCTTTCCCACTCAGCACAGCGGGGCATGTTTCCGTGGCTGGCGCCGATCAATGTTACTTCGTAGAAGTCCCTGATGAAGAGGTGGAAACCGCGAGGCAGGTCCTGATTGAGGCCGGGCACAAAGCAGACCTTGTGGGGTACCCGGTAATTTGATTTCGGCCTCTGTCAGGGATTATGAGAAGCCAGCGAAGCCGCCTGCGATGCCGCGAGGCCTGCCGGCGGCTACAATACGGTCATGTCCGACGGCCGCCCGCTCGTGCTGCTCGTTCAACTGCCGGTTCCGCCGCCCTCCGCGGAGCCGATCCGGGGCAACGTGCCCCTGGCCGCGGGCTGCCTGAAGCTCTTTGCCCGCCGCCGCAGCCTGGAAGACTCGTTTCGCATCGAGATCCTGCCCACAGCATCGGCCAATACGCTGGGAGACCAGGGACTGGTCGAGGAGATCCTCGGGCGCGGACCGTTGTTGGTGGGTTTCACCTGCTACCTGTGGAACATCCAGCGGACGCTTTGGATCGCCGGGCGGCTCAGAGCGGCGGAGCCGGCGATCCGCGTGCTCCTGGGCGGGCCGGAGATCACGGCCGACAACCGCTGGGTGCTCAAGCGGCCGGAGGTCGATTTCGCCGTCTTCGGCGAGGGCGAGGCGACGTTCGCCGAATTGTTGGCCGCCCTGGGGACTGTCCCAGTTTTCGCCTTGCGAAAACGGGACGGCCCCCCTTTGCCTTTCGCGATCGCCGGCCTCTGGCGGGCCGGCGGTCCGCCACCCGTGTCCCGCCCATCGCTGGACAGTCTCGATACCGTCTCGTCCCCTTACCTGGAAGGGATTCTCGACGCGGGCGACGAGCGGCTGATGCTCTTGGAAACGTCGCGGGGCTGCCGCTATCGCTGCCGCTTCTGCTACTATCCGAAAAGTTACCGTAAGGTCTACACGCTTTCGCCCGAGCGGATTTCGGCCTGCCTCCGCCATGCCGCCGACCGGGGCGTCGCGGAGGTGGTTCTGCTGGACCCCAGCCTGAACCAGCGGCCCGATTTCCTCGGCCTCGTGGACCTCTTGGCCCGCGGCAATCCCGAGCGGCAGTTCACCTACTCCGCCGAGCTCCGGGCGGAGGGGATCGGTCCCAAGGCCGCCCGCGCGATGCGCAAGGCCAATTTTCACGAAGTCGAGATCGGCCTCCAGTCGATCGACCCCGAGGCCCAGCGCCTGATGGGCCGGCGGATCAACCTGCCGGCCTTCGAGCGGGGCGCGAGGGCCCTCTTGGACGAGGGCATCTCGGTCCGGCTGGACTTGATCGTCGGGCTGCCCGGCGACACGGTCGATTCGGTCCGCCGCGGGATCGAGTACCTCGATCGCGTGCGGCCCTTCTCCGAGCTCCAGGTCTTCAACCTCTCGATCCTGCCCGGCACGGCGTTCCGGGAGCAGGCCCAGCGGCTTGGGTTGGAGTACCAGGCGCGGCCGCCCTATTACGTCCTGCGGACGCCGACCTTGGACATCCCCGCGATGTACGGGTTGATGGAAGAGGTGCAGGACGCGTTTGGGATCGAGTTCGATCCGCTAGGTCCGCCACGGTTGGAGGGGGACTGTCCCAGTTCTCGTGTCAGCGAAAATGGGAATGCCCCCTTTGCCCGGTTGGACGGGGACTGTCCCAATTTTCGTGTCAGCGAAAATGGGACTGTCCCCTTTGCCCGGTTGGAGGGGGACTGTCCCAATTTTCGTGTCAGCGAAAATGGGACTGTCCCCTTTGCCCGGTTGGAGGGGGACTGTCCCAATTTTCGTGTCAGCGAAAATGGGACTGTCCCCTTTGCCGCTCGCGCGGTCGTGGACCTCGA
>JBEKCP010000519.1:0-4410 GCA_050014815.1 Thermoguttaceae bacterium
CTGCCCCCGGTCCCCTCACCCCCTGCCCCTCTCCCGGAGGGAGAGGGGAGTGATCCCCTGCCCCTGCCCCCTGACCCCTGTCCCCTGACCCCTGCTTCGGGCGGCGGAGCTTCCAGGCCAGGTCGGTCGGCAGCGGCAGCGGGCAGGGCAGCGGGGCCTTTTCCCGCATCACGTCGCCCCCCAGCAGCGTCAAACGCACCACCGGCCGATACTGATCCAGGTCCTCCTGCTCCAGGCAGCCGACGGCGATCAGGGCCTCGATCAGCGTCACCGCCTCCGTCTGCTTCAGGTGCGAGAGCAGTCCGAAAGTGCTCAGCTTGTTCAGCCGCAGCTTGGCCATGCGGGCCGACTGGGACCCGCAGAGCATCTGGGCGATCAGGTTCTTGCCGCAGGGGATCCGGGCCTCGGTGCGCGCGACGCCGCTCAGGACCATCCGGACCGCCTCCATCACGCCTTCGTCAATCTCGATCTTCTGGGCTGCCGCTTGCGGCTTCGCACTGCGCGTCCCGCAATTATCGCAGTGGCCGCACTTTGGAGCATTGGCCTCGCCGAAGTAACGGAGGATCTCCTGCTGCCGGCACGCGCCGCTCAGGGCGAAACGGACCACGCGATTGAGCTTCTCGTATTCTTCCGCTTTCCGCTGTTCGAGGGCCGCGAAGTCGATCTCCAGTTGATCCAGCGGCCGGTCGCGGTGGAGCATGCGGATCGCCCGGCCCCGGAACGGCGGCACGTAGGTGAACGAGTCCAGCTCGTCGAGCTCGTGGAGTGCCCGGGCGATTGAGCCGGAGTCGAGATCCATCGCGGTCTCCAGCTCCCTGGGGTGGAAGTGTACGAGTTCGTTTCGCCGCGATCCGACCAGCCGCTCGATCGTTTGCAGGACGCGGCGCTGCACTTTCGCTTGTTTGGGGAGCAGGTCGACGAGCGTGGGCAGGTCGCTGTCGAGGCGAATGGAGGCCGTGTTCTGCCCGGCCAGCAGCCGTTCCAGCACCCCGGCGCCTTCGAGGATCTGCTCGCAGTTTCCCACGCCCTCCGGGCTGATCGGCAGATTGAGCCGCTCCTTGAGGTCTTTTTGGGTCAACTGGATCGGGTCGTCGTCGAGCGATCGAAGGAGATCGTAAACCTGCTCGACGTACTCGCGGCCCGGATAGCCGTTCTCGATGAAGTATTCCTGGATGTAGCGGTCGGAGCCGTGGTAGAGCATGAGGCAGCGGGAGGGCTGCCCGTCGCGGCCGGCGCGGCCCGCCTCCTGGTAGTAGGCTTCGATGCTGCCGGGCAGGTTGTAGTGAACGACGAAGCGGACGTCGGCCTTGTCGATGCCCATGCCGAAGGCGTTCGTGGCCGCAACGATCTCGAAGCGGCCGCCCATGAAGGCCTCCTGGGCCTCCCGGCGCTGGTCCGGCATGAGGCCGGCGTGGTAGACGGTCGCTCGCCGCTTCGTCTGCTGAGAGATGATCTCGGCAACCTCCTCGGTCCGCTTGCGGGTCGAGGCGTAGACGATGCCCGACCCGGGCGTCTCCCGGAGGAACCGGACCAGCAGGTCGGCCTTCTGGACTTCGCGGCCCGGGCACTGGACTTCGTAGAAGAGGTTGGGCCGGGCGAAACCGGTAATGAACGTCCGCGCGCCCCGCAGGGCCAGGTGCTCGACGATGTCGCGACGCACCTTGTCGGTGGCCGTGGCCGTCAGGGCGATGGTCGTCGGGTTGCCCAGCTTGCGGCGGAAGTAGCCCAACCGGGCGTAATCGGGACGGAAGTCATGCCCCCACTCGCTGATGCAGTGGGCCTCGTCGACCGCCAGGAGGGCCAGCTTCGCGGCCGCCACCGCCTCGAGGAACCGCCCGCTGCGGAACCGCTCCGGCACGACGTACATCAGCCGGAACTGACCGGCCGCCATCTGGTCCAGCCGCGCGTACTGCTCCGCCACGGAGAGCGTGCTGTTGATGAACGACACGGGCAGCCCGCGGGCCTGGAGCTGGTCCACCTGGTCCTTCATCAGGGCGATCAGCGGCGAGACCACCAGCGTCAGGCCGTCCAGGGCGAGGGCGGGCAGTTGGTAGCAGAGGCTCTTGCCGCCGCCGGTGGGCATGACGCACAGGCAGTCCTGCCGCGCCAGGACCGTCGAGATCACCTCCTTCTGCCCCGGACGGAACGAGGAGAGTCCGAACCGCGGCAGGTAGGATTCGAGGTCCATGGGAAGGGATTGGGGATTAGGGGTTGGGGATTGGGGATTAGGAAAGCCCCCCCGACTGCGTCGGGGGGGTTCGCCTTACAGATTGTCGCATTATAAGGGCCTCCACCGCCGGCGCGAATCTCAGCGGGCGCTTGCCCCCGCACCATTGTGAATGTATAATCACAATGGAGGTCCGATCCATGGCCGATGCCAAGCTCGATACCCAGGTCCGCCGCGAACAGATCGCCGAGGCCGCGCTGGGGCTGATTGCCGCCGACGGGCTCAAGCGGCTGAGTATCGCGGCGGTGGCCCGGCGGGTGGGGCTGGTGCCCTCGGGCATCTACCGGCACTTCCAGAGCAAGGACGAAGTGCTCGACGCCGTGCTGGACCTGCTGGAAGAAAAGATCCAGGCGCTCGTCGAGGCCGCCCGCGCCGAAACCGCCGATCCGCTGGAGCGATTGCGATGCCTGCTGGTGCGTCACGTCCGCTTTATCCGCGAGGGGCGGGCCTTCCCGCGAATCATCTTCTCCGACGACGTCTTCAGCGGGCACCCCGAGCGCAAGGCCCAGGTCCGCCGCATCGCCACCGGCTATCTCGGCCACGTCGAGCGGATGGTCCGCGAAGGGCAAGAGCAGGGCCGCATCCGCCGCCAGATCGCGCCGGAGACCGCCGCCATGATGTTCCTGGGCATGATCGTGCCCGCCGGCATCCTCTGGCACCTGACCGACGGGGGTTTCAACGTGACCCAGCACGCCGGTCGGGCGTGGGAAATGTTCGAGGCAGCATTGACCAAACCCTGAACCGGATGATTCTTATTCATCGCCAAACACTAGCCCGAAGCGCAAGCGAGGGACCGCCAACCGGTTACCCTCGCTTGCGCTTCGGGCTCGTGTCGAACGGTGTGTGATTCGATATTCACAAGAAGCCGCACCACGGCCGCTGCCATGAAGAAACTCCTCGTCTTGATTCTGCTCGTTGCCGGCGGCGCCGGGCTCGGGGCCTGGTACGCCTTCGAGTTCAGGCACAACGGCGACGGCGCGCTCAAGCTGTCGGGCAACATCGAGGCCACGGAGGTGAATATCAGCTTCAAGATCCCCGGACGGGTCGAGAAGCGATTCTTCGACGAAGGCCAATCCGTCCTGGGGGGGCAGGAAGTGGCCCGCCTGGACACCGCCGACCTGGATGCCGACGTGGCGGCCCGGAAGGCGGACATTCAGGTGGCCCAGGCCGCGCTGGACGAGTTGCTGGCCGGCTCCCGCCCCGACGAGATCAACGCGGCCCGGGCCGCCATGGACAAGGCCCGGGCCGCCCTCACGGAGCTCCAAAACGGCAGCCGGCCCGAGGAGATCGCGGCCGCCGATGCCGAGCAGAAGGCCGCCCAGGCCGACATGGAGCGGCTCGGGAAGGAGCTCGAGCGGGCCGAACAACTCTATCGCCAGCACACCATCACGCCGGAACAGCACGACCAGGCCCGGGCAGCCTACCAAGTGGCCTTCGAGAAACAGGTCCAGGCCCGCAAGCGCTATGACCTGGTGAAGGAGGGCCCGCGCCAAGAGCAGATCGAGCAGGCGCGGGCAGCCCTCGGGCAGGTCGAGGCGCAGTATCGGCTCGTCAAGGAGGGACCCCGCATCGAGACCATCGCGCAGGGCCGCGCCAAAGTCGAGCAGGCCAAGGCCGCGGGGCAATTGGCCCAGGTCCGGCGGAGCTATGCCTCGGTTTGCGCGCCCGTGGACGAGTCGCGGGGCGAGAAACCGATCGAGTACGTCGTGCTCTCGAAGAACGTCGAGCCGGGCGAGTACGTGGCCCCCGGCACGCCCCTGGTCACCATCGCCGACATCAAGAACATCTGGCTCCGCGCCTACGTCGACGAGCGCGACGTGGGCACGGGCCGCGTCAAGTGGGGGCAGGAGGCCGAGGTCACTACCGACTCCTATCCCAACAAGGTCTACAAGGGGTGGATCTCGTTCATCGCTTCCGAGGAGGAATTCACGCCGAAGAACGTCCAGACGGAGAAGGAACGGGTAAAGCTCGTCTATCGGATCAAAATCAACGTGGACAATCCCGATCGGGAGCTGAAGCCCGGCATGCCGGCCGACGCCAGACTCCTGCCGACCGTGCGGGCGGCGCCCCCCGCGACGCAGACCCCCGCGACGCAGAACCCCGCGACGCAGACCCCCGCGACGCAGTCGCGGGGCTTTCCTAAATCCCTAAATCCCTAAATCCCTAAATCCCTAAATCCCTAA
>JBEKCP010000520.1:0-4404 GCA_050014815.1 Thermoguttaceae bacterium
CCTCGTCCGGGTTGACGCCCTGGTGCGGCTCCCGGCTGAACATGGTGCGGACAAGGTCCTGGACCTTGGGGATCCGCGTCGAGCCGCCCACCAGCACCACCTCGTTGATCTCGTTGAATGCAAGGTGGCCGTCCTTCATGGCCTGGTTCACCGGGCCGCGGCACCGCTCGAACAATGGGTCGGCCAACTGCTCGAACTTCGATCGCGCCAGCGTCAGTTGCAGGTGCTTGGGGCCCGAGGCGTCGGCCGTGATGAACGGCAGGTTGATGTCGGTCGACTGCAGCGCGCTGAGCTCCTTCTTGGCCTTCTCACACGCCTCCTGGAGCCGCTGGAGCGCCATGGGGTCCTTGCGGAGGTCGATGCCGGTCTCCTTCTTGAACTGCTCGGCCGCATAGTCGACCAGCACGCGGTCGATGTCGTCGCCGCCCAGGTGGGTATCGCCGTTGGTGCTGATGACGCGGAAGACGCCTTCGGCCACTTCGAGATCCGAGACGTCGAACGTCCCGCCGCCGAAGTCGAAGACGCAGATCTTTTCGCTCTTCTTCTTGTCCAGCCCGTAGGCCAGCGAGGCGGCGGTCGGCTCGTTGATGATCCGCATGACCTCCAGGCCGGCGATCTGGCCGGCGTCCTTGGTGGCCTGGCGCTGGGCGTCGTTGAAGTAGGCGGGCACGGTGATGACGGCCTTGTTGACCTTGTGGCCCAGGTAGGCCTCGGCCGACTCTTTGAGCTTGCGGAGGATCATGGCCGAGATTTCGGGCGGGGTGTAGAAGCGGCCGTCGATCTCGACCTTGACGTACTCGTCCGGGGAGCCCACCACCTTGTAGGGCACGATTTTCTCTTCGGAGGCGACTTCGTTGTGCCGGCGGCCCATGAAACGCTTGATCGAGAAGACGGTCCGGCGGGGGTTGGTAATCGCCTGGCGCTTGGCCGGCTCGCCGACCAGGGTCTCTCCCTTGTCGTTGAAGGCGACGACGCTGGGGGTCAGCCGGTTCCCTTCCTGATTAGGGATGACTTTGGCCTCCTTGCCTTCCATGACGGCCACGACCGAATAGGTGGTCCCCAAGTCGATGCCAATGATTTTTTCCCCTTGAGACATGCTTCAATGCTCCTTTCTCGCTACCAGATCGACGGTCATTCCCAATGACGGAGGCGATGCAAAGAACGTGCCGGTGGAGGGTCCGTGGATTGCCTGATTGTAAAGCGTTTATTGTCAACGACTTGCTACGATTGAATCTTGGCGTGCCGCCGGCGCTTGGCTTGGTGTCTCAAGAAAGGCTGCCATTTTTGCCCTCGCGTTTCCCGCGATGGGCGCGTGGCTGTCAAAATGGCAGCCTTGCGTTGAGCGGGCGACCACGCTTCGCGCGGTGCCCCGTCGCCCGCTAAACACCTGCTCTTAGCGGCTTACTCCCGGCGGACCCTTTTCTTTTCGCCTCCGCAGCCTGATAATACCGGGTTTATCTCTTTGAGGCAGGGGGATCGGTCCATGACGCACGAAAAGATTGCAGACTCCTACGGCCTGACTTTTGACGACGTCCTTTTGGAACCCGCCTACAGCGAGGTCGTGCCGGCCGAGGTGGACGTCTCGACCCGGCTGACCGCGAGGATCCAACTGAATATCCCGCTGTTGAGCTCCCCGATGGACACGGTCACGGAGAGCGAGATGGCGATTGCCCTGGCCCAAGAGGGGGGCATCGGCGTCATCCACAAGAACCTCACGATCGAGCGGCAGACGGAAGAGGTCGAGAAGGTCAAGCGGAGCGCCAACGGGATCATTCGCAACCCGGCTACCCTGCCCGCCGAGGCCACCCTCAGCCGCGCCCGCGAGATCATGGACCAGTACAACGTCTCCGGGTTGCCCATCACCCGACAGGACGGCCGGGTGGAAGGCATCCTGACCCGCCGCGACCTCCGCTTCCAAGAGGACTGGGATGTGCCTATCGGGCGGGTGATGACCCGGGAGCACCTGGTCACCGCCATGGGGACTGTAACGCTTGAGGAAGCTGAGAAGATTTTGATGGAAAAAAAGGTGGAGAAGCTTTTGCTGGTTGACGAAGATTTTAGGTTGACGGGCCTCATCACGATCAAAGATATCGACATGATGCGGCGATTTCCACAGGCCTGCAAAGATGGGCAAGGCAGGCTGCGGGTCGGTGCGGCCGTCGGCGTCCACGATTACCAACGCATCGAAAGCCTCATCGCCAAGGGGGTCGACGTGCTCGTGGTCGACAGCGCCCACGGCCATTCGGCCAATGTCCTGGAGACGGTTCGGAGGATCAAGAGCCAGTGGGACATCGATGTTATTGCCGGAAACGTCGCGACGGCCAAAGGCGCCAACGACCTGATCCGTGTCGGCGCCGATGCGGTGAAGGTCGGCATCGGGCCGGGATCGATCTGCACGACGCGGGTCATCTCCGGGGTAGGCGTTCCGCAGGTCACGGCGATCATGCAGGTCGCCCAGGTGGCCGACGACGCCCGCGTCCCGCTGATCGCCGACGGTGGGATCCGCTACTCGGGCGACATTACCAAGGCGATCGCGGCCGGGGCCCACGTGGTTATGATTGGGGGACTCCTGGCCGGGCTGGAGGAAAGCCCGGGGGCCCGGATCCTCTTCCAGGGCCGGACGTTCAAGGTCTATCGAGGCATGGGTTCTCTGGGGGCCATGGTCCATGGCTCGAGCGAGCGTTACCGCCAGGGCGGCGACGGCCGCGGACCCGACAAATTGGTTCCCGAAGGAGTCGAAGGACGCGTTCCTTACAAAGGCCCGCTGGGCCCGTTCGTCTACCAGCTTGTCGGCGGGCTGCGAGCCGGCATGGGTTACTGCGGGGCCCCGAACATCGAGGAGTTGCGGACGAAGGCAAGATTCCTTCGGGTCTCACCAGCCAGCGTACGGGAGAGCCATCCCCATGACATCACTATCACGCAAGAGGCGCCCAATTACAGTGCGGAGTACCTCGGCGGCGAGGCCCACTAGACGCCCGACACCACCAAAACGTCGTACTGATGAACATGCACCGCTAAACATGCTCAACATGACAGTTTGGGCGTGCCAGAGCACCCCCCCATGGCAATGGGGGGGTTTTTCGCCGTGGGCGATCCTCGCGATGGTTCTTGCCGTCGCGTGTTGGGGGCCGGCGGCCGCTAGCGCAGAAGACTCGCCCGGTTGGCGGTCCGCGGGCGCCCAAGTCACTGGCTATACCCCTGCCGTCAGGCCGGCCGAGGCGGTCGGGCCCTCGCTCCGATGGCTCCCTTATCCGGCGCACGGCGCCCGACCGGAGGAGTCGGTCGTCATGGCGGCCGCCGCGGCGGCGCCCTCCACCGATCACCCCGCAATGGACAGCCTGCCTGAGGACCCAACGCCCGCGCCAAGGACCGATCATGCCCCCGACGCGACGTCATTGAAGGGATTCTTCTCCAAGGGAGCTGTCTCTCCCAGTGCCACGTCCCCCGGCGGCGTCGGGCAACCCGCGGCGGCCCGGTGGCGGGCCGTCAGCCCCGACGAGCCTCGGCAGCCGCTGATTTCCAAGATGGTTGCCAAGGAGTTCTCGCCGCCGGACAAGCCACCGGCGGCCGAGCTGCCGCCCGAGAATGAGTGCAGACCGCCGAAAAGCCGACGGATCGAGGAGATAACCACCGACATCCGCCCGAGCTTGGACCCGCAATTGAAGGCGAAGGGAATAGCCGTGCCACCCGACTGCCCGACGAAAATCGCGACGTACCAGCCCCGCGCCTGGTGCCCGGTCACCTTCACCTGGACCGCGTCGGCGACCTGCAACAAGCCGCTCTACTTCGACGACGTGCAACTGGAGAACTACGGACATAGCTGGGGGCCGTACGTGCAGCCGCTCGTCTCGGGCGTCCATTTCTTCGCCACGATACCGCTGCTGCCCTACAAGATGGCGATCGATCCGCCCGGCGAGTGCGTTTACACGCTCGGTTATTACCGCCCGGGCAGTTGCGCACCGTACCAGCTCGACCCGTTCCCATTGAGTGTGCGGGCGGCCCTGGTGGAAGCGGGCTTCTGGACCGGATTGCCGTTCGTCTTTTGACTCGCACCATTCACGGCCAAACACTGGCCCGAAGCGCAACCGAGGGACAGGCAATTCTCCCTCGCTTGCGCTTCGGGCTGGTGTGTCACGTCCACTGTGCCATGCCGCAATTGCCCCCCGAGCAATGCGGCATGTTGCACATATTCTTGGCTGGGCAAGAAGGCTCCCTCGCAGACGCCGTGTGGGCAGCCGGCACGCTCATCGCCTTCGTCAGACGCCCGCCGTCGCAAGACGGACAGGCCGGCCTCTCGCTGCCGCGGAGGAGCAGCTCGAACTCGTGTCCGCAATCGTCGCAAGTGTATTCGTAGATCGGCATGGGGAGAAGGGATTGGGGATTGGGGATTGGGGATTGGGGATT
>JBEKCP010000521.1:0-4394 GCA_050014815.1 Thermoguttaceae bacterium
GCGGGTCCAGGATCTTATCGAATCGCACCTTCCCTTTCCCATTCGCGTGTTTTCCGCTACGATTAGCCAAACAAGCGTCAGGTCCCCCTCTCCCTCCGGGAGAGGGTAGGGTGAGGGGGCGCCACGCAGAGGCTGATCCCCCACACCCCCTGCCCCTCTCCCGGAGGGAGAGGGGAGCCATTGAACACCCGTAACTCGTCTAGCCAGGAAATACCATGGAAAAGCGCGTTTACAACTTCTCGCCCGGGCCGGCGGTCCTGCCTTTGCCTGCCCTCCAGGAGGCCCAGCGTGACCTGTTGGCACTGCCGGGGACCGGAATCTCGATCCTCGAGATCAGCCATCGCTCCAAGAAGTTCGACGAGGTGATCCGCCATGCGGAGGCCAATCTCCGCATGCTGCTGGCCATCCCGGACAACTACCGGGTGCTCTTCCTTCAGGGCGGGGCCCTACTGCAGTTCGGCATGATCCCGATGAACTTCCTTCGCACCAGCGGCAGCGGAGGGGCAGCCCGGTCCGCCGACTTCATCGTCACCGGCACATGGTCGAAGAAGGCGATGGACGAGGCAAAGACCCAGGGGGCGGTGCGGGCGGCGTGGGACGGCAAGGCCGACAACTACAACCGCGTGCCCCGCCGGGAGGAACTCAGCCTCGATCCCAAGGCCGCCTACGTCTACATCGCCTCGAACGAGACGATCCAGGGCGTGCAGTATCCGGCCGAGCCCCAGGTGGGCGACGTGCCGCTGGTGTGCGACGCCTCGTCGGAGATCCTCTGCCGCCCCGTCCCTGTCGCAAAGTACGGCATCCTCTTCGCCTGTGCGCAGAAGAACTGCGGTCCGTCGGGCGTAACGCTGGTGATCATCCGCGACGACCTCGTGGCGCGGTGCCCCAACGACCTGCCCTCGCTGCTCAACTATCGCGCGCTGGCCGAGGCCAAGTCGCTCTTGAACACGCCCCCGACCTTCTGCATCTACATGGTGAAGCTGGTGACCGACTGGCTGTTGCGCGAGGTCGGCTCGCTGGAGAAGATGCAAGAGATCAACCGGGAGAAGGCCCAGCTCCTTTATGACGCGATCGACAGCTCGGGCGGTTTCTACCAGGCCCACGCCGACCTGTCGAGCCGTTCGATCATGAACGTCCCCTTCCGGCTGGCGACCCCGTCGCTGGAGGAGCCCTTCCTGAAGGAGGCGGCCGCCGTCGGGCTGGTCGAGCTGAAGGGGCACCGCTCGGTGGGCGGCTGCCGGGCGTCGATCTACAACGCCATGCCGATGGAAGGCGTCACGGCCCTGCGGGACTTCATGCTCGACTTCGCCGAGAAGCGCGGGTAAGGCAAGTTCCGGTATTCCTTCGCGCCTTGGCGGCTTGGCGCCTTTGCGTGAAATACTCCCCATCCTGAACCGATATGCTTGCAAATCGCCACTCCGCGTAGAGGGGCCTGTCGTGAAGGCAACACCATGACTGGGGAGGATTTCACGCAAAGGCGCCAAGGCGCAAAGTCGCGAAAGCAAACGGAGATTGATCGCATGGGCCAAATCAACACGAACGAGACTACGGACGAGGTCATCCAAGAGACCAGGAGGATCAAGGAATCGCTGGCCCGGTCCATGAACTTCGACGTCGACCGGATCCTCGACGACGCGAGACAGAAGCAGAAACAGAGCGGACGAAAGGTGCTTTCTCCGCCAGTCCAAGAGGACACGCACTAGAAAGGGCCCGGCATGTCGCGGGCAAATGAGGTTTCGACCGGCCCGGTCTCGGGCCTCTCCGTCGGCGAGTTTCTCATCCGGCGGCTGCTGGAATGCGGGGTCCGCGACGTATTCGGGATTCCGGGCGATTACGTGTTGGCGTTCTACGCGATGGTCGAGGAGAGCCCGCTCCGGCTGGTGGGCTGCACGCGGGAGGACTGCGCCGGCTTCGCCGCCGACGCCTACGCCCGGGTGAACGGCATCGGCGCCGCCTGCGTGACCTACTGCGTGGGCGGGCTGAGCCTCTGCAATTCGATCGCCGGCGCCTACGCCGAGAAGTCGCCCGTGGTGGTCATCTCGGGCGCGCCGGGGCTGCGGGAGCGGTCCAACAATCCGCTCCTGCACCACCGGGTGAAGGATTTCCAGACGCAGGCGGACGTCTTCCGCCGGCTGTGCGGGGCGGAGGCCCAACTGAACGATCCCCAGAGCGCCTTCCGGCGGATCGACCGCGTGCTGGAGGCGGTGGCGCGGTACAAGCGGCCGGGCTACATCGAGTTGCCGCGGGACATGGTCCACGTGGTGCCCGACGCCCCGTACACTTCCGCGCCTTCCGCGGCCGCGAGCGATCCGGAGGTCCTGGCGGAGGCCCTGGCCGAGGCGAAGCGGCGGATCGCCGAGGCCCGCTCCGTTGTGATCATCGCCGACGTCGAGATCCACCGCTTCGGCCTGCAAGACCGCCTCCTGGCCCTGGCCGAGGGCGCCGGGATCCCGATGGTCAGCACGATCCTGGGCAAGAGCGTGGTGAGCGAGCGCCACCCGCTGTTCGCCGGGATTTACGAGGGGGCGATGGGGCGGGAAGAGGTCGCCCGCTTCGTCGAAGAGAGCGATTGCGTGATCCTGCTGGGCGCCTTCATGACCGACATCAACCTCGGCATCTACACCGCCAATCTCGACGTCTCGCGGTGCATCTACGCCACCAGCGAGGCGCTGCGGATCAGCCGGCACCATTACGACGGCGTGCTCCTGGCGGATTTTATCGACGGTCTGATCGCGGCCGGACTCAAGGTCCCGCCGCGGCCGCTGCCGCCGCGGCCCGGCACCTACAACGAAGACTTCCAGCTCCAACCCGACCGGCCGGCGACCATCCGGCGCATCATGGCGCGGCTGAACCTGGCGCTGGACGATTCGATGGTGGTCATCGCCGACCCGGGCGACGCCCTGTTCGCCTCCAGCGACCTGGTGATCCACCGGCAGACGGAGTACATCGCCCCGGCCTATTACACGTCGATGGGTTTCGCGGTCCCGGCGGCCCTGGGCGTGATGGTCGCCCGGCCGGAACTGCGGCCGATCGTGCTGGTGGGCGACGGGGCCTTCCAAATGACCGGCATGGAAATTTCAACCATGGTCCGGCACCGCTTCCATCCGATCATCATCGTGCTGGACAACGAAGGCTACGGCACCGAGCGCCTGCTCCACCCGGGCAACCACGAGTTCAACGAGATCCACCCGTGGCGCTATCACAAGCTGCCGGAGGTCCTCGGGGGCGGCACGGGCTACGAGATCCGGACCGAGGGCGACTTCGACGCCTCGCTGGCGGCCGCCCTGGCCGACCGCTCCGGCCCCAGCATCCTTCACGTCCACCTGGATCGCCGCGACGCCAGCCTCGCCCTGGAACGACTCGCCCGGCGGCTGGGACCGAAGGTCTGAGGAGGGCGGAGGGCGGAATTGCGAAGCCGCAAGCGGCTTTCCAATCCCCAATCCCTAATCCCTTTTTCCCCTCACTGCTTGTTCGCCTGGGTCTCGACGTACTCCTTGTACTGCTGGACCTGGTCCTCGTCGATCTCGTATTTCTTGGCCTCCTCGGCCGTGGGCATCCGCAGGGGCCGCACCACGCGGAAGCCGACGAAGTTGCCGTCGGTCAGGTACCACGGGCTTTGCGGGAGTTGCGGATCCTGCTTCTTCCAGTCCTTTTCGGAGGCCCGGCGGGCCGCGCTGCGGCACTTCTCCGGATCGTCGTCCCACGAGCCGCCGCGAACCACCCGGTTGTACTCCGTCGCCGGCGTCGCCAGCGGATTGTCGGCCACCTTCCCCTCGGACCGCTTGTAGAAGTCGGGCGCGTACTGATCGAGCACCCACTCCGCGACGTTGCCGTGCACGTCGTAGAGGCCCCAGGGGTTCGGCTTCTTCTTGGCGACCTTGTGATACTTGTCGTCGCTGTTGCCGGTGAACCAGGCGTAATCGCCCAGCTTCTTGGCGTCGTCGCCGAACGAGTAGGCCGTCGTCGTGCCCGCCCGGCAGGCGTACTCCCATTCCGCCTCGGTCGGCAGCCGGTAGTAGCGGCCCGTCTTCGCCGAGAGCCACTTGCAATACATTTTCGCGGCGAACTGGGTCATGCAGACGGCCGGGTAGCCGTCCTTGCCCATGCCGAACGACATGTCGGCGTAGGGCGGGGTCGGATTGGCGAAGGCGTCGATCACGAGATCGCGCTGGGCCGAGGGCGCCTTGTTGATCCGGCGGCGTTCCTTGTCGAGCTTCATGCTCCAAAGCTCGTACTCCTCCCAAGTGACTGCGTGCGTCTCCATCCAGAAGGCGTCGACGCGGACCTCGTGCTGGGGCGACTCGCCTTTCTGGTGGCCCGGCTCGCTCGCCGGGCTGCCCATCAAGAACTTCCCGCCGCGGATCGGCGCCAGCTCGAACTTCACGTCGGTCCCG
>JBEKCP010000522.1:0-5055 GCA_050014815.1 Thermoguttaceae bacterium
TTGGAGGAGTTGCAGGACGAGCAGATCAGCCAAATGCTGGTGCCCAAAGCGCCCGCCCAGGCCATGACGCCCGAGGAGAGGGACGAAGCGTTGCGGTTACTGCGCGACCCGAGCCTGCTCGACCGGATCGTGGCCGACTTCGATGTGGTGGGCGAGACGACCAACAAGTTGGTCGGGTATCTCGCGGCCGTCACCCGCAAACTGGACCAGCCGTTGGCTATTATCGTGCAATCGTCTTCGGCCGCCGGCAAGACATCGCTCATGGAAGCCATCCTGGCCCTCGTGCCGCCGGAGGACCAGGTGAAGTATTCGGCTATGACGGGCCAGTCGCTCTACTACATGGGTGAAGACGACTTGAAGCACAAGATACTGGCGATTGTCGAAGAGGAGGGGGCCGAGCGGGCGAGTTACGCCTTGAAGTTGCTCCAAAGCGAAGGGGCGCTGACCATCGCCAGCACGGGCAAGGATTCGAGCACCGGCCGGATGGTGACGCAGGAATACCGGGTGGAAGGTCCGGTGATGATCTTCTTGACCACGACCGCCATCAAGATCGACGAGGAGCTTCTGAACCGCTGCCTTGTGCTGACGGTCGATGAAAACCGCGACCAAACTCGCGCTATCCACCAATTCCAGCGGCGCCGGCAGACATTGGCCGGGCTGCTGGCCAACCAGGGCCGCAAGGAAACCCTGACGCTTCACCACAACGCCCAACGGCTCTTGCGGCCCTTGTTAGTCGCCAACCCGTTCGCCGAATCCCTGACGTTCCTGGACGACAAGACCCGCACGAGGCGGGACCACCTGAAATACCTGACGCTGATCCGGGCCGTGGCCCTGTTGCACCAATACCAGCGGCCCGTCAAGACGGCCGCGCATGGCGACCAGACCGTCGAGTACATCGAGGTCACGTTGGACGACATTGCTACTGCAAACCGGCTGGCCTGCGAAGTGTTGGGCCGGTCGGTCGATGAACTCCCGCCGCAAACCCGCCGGCTGCTGGGTCTCGTCGACGAAATGGTGACGGTCGCCTGCAAGCGGCTGGTCATTGACCGTGCCGACCACCGATTCAGTCGCCGGGACATCCGCGAGTACACCGGATGGGGCGACACGCAACTCAAGGTCCACCTGAAACGCCTCGAAGAGTTGGAATACCTTTTGGTCCACCGGGGCGGGCGTGGGCAATCGTTCGTCTATGAACTGCTCTACGAACCCCCGCCCGATGCCCAAACCAAGTTCCTCGCCCGCCTGATCGACGTGGAGCAACTGCGGCAGGAGTACGACGGCAACCTGGCGGGGTCGAACGGGCAGAAGTCGGGGCGCGGGCGGGGCCAAGTCGGCGTCAAGTCGGGCCGAAGTCGGCCCCGGCGAATTGCCGCAAGTCCCAATGGCGAAAGCGTCAAGCCGGCGGAAAGCCCGCTAGTGAACCAAGACGCGAATCTGGACGCAGTTTCCGTCACGTCATAGTCGTACCTGGGGACTGTCCCCTTCCCACCAGCGAAAGGAGAGCCAAGCAATGCCGCGCAAAGCAGAACCGATCATCGGCGACCCCAACGATCCCCAAGGCATGATTGCCATGCTGGAGCAGTACCTTGAATGGAGGCAGGTCAAGAACTACGCGGATCGGACGATCCACACCCACCGCGATTACCTCCGCTACTTCATCAACTGGTGCGCCGTCCGCGGCGTCACGCAGCCAGCCGAAGTTACCAAGCCAATCATCGAACGCTACCAGCGATACATGTACCACTACCGCAAGAAGAACGGCGACCCGCTGAGCTTCCGCAGCCAGCATGGCCGCTTGGTGTCGATCCGCGGCTGGTTTCGCTGGATGGCCCGCCACAACCACATCCTCTACAATCCGGCCAGCGACATCGAACTGCCGCGGGTCGAGCACCGCTTGCCGAAGTTCGTCTTGACGGTGAGCGAAGCCGAGCAGGTGATCAACCAGCCCAACGTGAACGATCCGCACGGGCTCCGCGACCGCGCCATCCTCGAAACTTTCTACTCGACGGGCATCCGGCGGATGGAAATGGTCGGCCTTCGCCCCTACGACCTGGACGTGGAGCGGGGCGTGCTCATGGTCCGCCAGGGCAAGGGCAAGAAGGATCGGGTGATCCCCATTGGCGACCGGGCTGTGGCGTGGGTGGAACGCTACCTGATCGAGACCCGGCCGGGCCTCTTGGTGGGCGACAGGGCGGGCGACACGCTTTTTCTAACCAACCGGGGTTGCCCATTTTCAACGGATCAAATGACGCAACTGGTGCGGGAATACGTCAACGCCGCCGAGATCGGCAAGAAAGGGGCCTGCCACCTCTTCCGCCACACGATGGCGACCCTGATGCTGGAAAACGGGGCCGATGTCCGGTTCCTGCAAGCCATGCTGGGCCACGTCCGCTTGGATACCACGTCGATCTACACCCAGGTATCCATCCGCAAGTTGAAGGAAATCCACACGGCCACCCACCCGGCCCGCAAAGAGCGCTCTCCTTGACGGCCAGGTTCTTGCTATAATGGAAACCATGACCTTCAGGACTCCCGTATCTACTGTCGGCGAGCACGTCCGCCTGGACGCTTTCGTAGGCGGGAAGTCGCGCCCGGCGCAAATGTTCCTTGATACGGGACGCCTGAAGGTTTTTGGTCCCGTAAGCCGAGACGAGCGATGGGGTTGGGACGGGTCTAGCCTGGAAAGGGAGTCAGAGTCTTGTGTTGATCCGATTGCAAGCACCACCAGCCTCTACAGCTACTGCGGGGACAGCCCGACCACTTCTGTCGATCCGTCAGGGATGCTAAAGGTCGGTGACATTGCGATCGTGACCGAGCCATACGCCGTCGCCGACAAACGGTTTACGACGCCCGCGATCACAAAGCAGGCGGCGGCCCAGGCGGCAACTGCGAACCAGGACGTGAATAGGTTCCATATTACGATGCCAACACCGACTCGGGCTGGCGAATTCTCCGCGGAGAATTCTAAGTATGCCGCCGCCGCTGGCGGGGAGGTTGAGGCGGGGACTTATAAAGCAGTCTACGTGTCGGTGATCATCACAGCCGACATTTGCGAAAAGGACGACGCGGGAAAACCAAGCCTCGCACATGGCGTGGTCAGCGAGACGGTCGTGAAAGTGCCCGATTCTGGCGCAATTCGGACTCAGACTCTACCGCCCACACCACTCGCTGAGACGATTAAAGCAGGCTTGGCGCACCCTAAGGATGGGTTTGAAAAGGCAATCATATACGACGACTCCCCTGGTGCGGTAGCCACGTTGAAGCCGACACCGTCGGGCAATCCTTCTGGTTATCTTATGACCGTTTCCCAAACGCTGGAGATAGACGATCCTGCCAATGTGGCGGTTAAGAAATTCAGTTGGTCAGTGGTCGTTAACGTCGGCAAGACCGGGGTCGTCAAAGTCACAGGGCCAAAGGCCGCATGAGCTTCCAAAAGTCATAACAGGTGCGACTAAGAGTGAAGGTCGAGGAAGCAGCGACCCCGTGCGGCGCGTATGTCGGCGGTGGCGTCGGTCGCTTCCGCGGCGAGGTGGCTTGCCATCGCGAAAACCGCTTTGGCACTCGGCAGCAGGAACCAGACGGGAGGATACGGTGATGATAACCGACGGCATAACCGGCACTCAAGACGCCAGCCGCATGCTCACGGCGACGCCCAGGTCGTTTGGCCGGCAGGTACGCCGCTATGCGGTTCTTGCCGCTCTCCTGCTGCCGGTTGGCGTAACGGGTTGCGGCGGGAAAAATGAGGCCGTTGGCCGTCGAACCAAATCGCCAAAACCCGAGCGGGTGATATCGCACGCTAGCGGCGCCGGGTCTGAGGCCGGCGAGGCTAGCCGGCTGCTAAGGGAGGGAATGACAAGCGACGAGGTATTCTCAAAGCTACGCGTCGAATGGAGTACTCTCCCATACGGCACTCTGCATCGACGGAACTACACGGTCCTAAGCGACGTTCAGCCGGGTAGGGTCATCGACCTCCATTTCTCTGGCGAGAGTGGCACCATGCGGCTAACCGGCTGGGGTGTGCGGCTGCGCTCGGCCGGAGACGACATGGTGCCGGTCGCGAGGCTGGGCGGGCGAGAAAACGGGACAGGTCCGATTAAGTGAAGATGGCGGAGTTCCGGTGACACATGACTAATTATCGGTAGGCGTCCGGCGGAGCACGTAGGCAGCAATCGGCGGCCGGGCGAGGGCTTGGCGGCCGCAAAGATCAGGCCGGGCGCCAGCGGTGGGGAAGCAGGGCGAGAAGTTCTTCCTCGGTGGCACCGGGAAGCATCGTCGGCAGGCGGATGAGTACGTCGCGGAGGTAGACCCGGGGATCATGGCCGTGACGCTTGCAGGAGGCCGGGCATGCAAAAAGGGGGCGGGAATCTTTGATGCGACCCGACGCGGCAGGTGCGCACGTGCCTACGCTCTGAACCCCGCCAAGGGTCAGCGGCCTTTCTAGGCGGAAACTCGCGCCGGGGTGAATTCATTCTTGACGCCTGCATGCGGCAGGTCGAAGGTCACGTAAGCCGGGAATGCCAATGGGGTTCCGACGGAGCTTGCCTGGAGAGGGCGTCGGGGTCTTGTGTTGATCCGATCTCCTATAGGGGCGGGATGAACCTCTACGAGTATTGCGACAATTCGCCCGTCAACCGCACCGACCCGCTGGGACTGCAAGAGGTGCCCATTGACCCCGTTGGGGTCTTGTACGACGAGGCGATTAAGGAGGCGATGGCTGGTGCCGCCAACAAGGCGGCGACGGAATGCAAGATTCCCCGGGACATAGGGGTGGACATTCAGCTCAACGGCGGCGCGTTGGAAGGCAGCTTCGACGTTCAGACCCCGCAAACCACCTCAAGCGCTCTTGGGTTCGATACGGGCCCAGTGGATCACGCTCTTGAGGCTATCGAGGGGAGCGCTGCCGGACAAGGGCAGAGCCACACCTTCATTGGCCATATCCAGTATTGGCCGGGCTCACCCAATCTTACCCCGCGTCCTATGAATTGGCTCTTCACCCTCCGCGTTACTGTTACCGGTCCCAGCCACAACTTTTCGAGGATCATATTCTCGAAAGGC
>JBEKCP010000523.1:0-4393 GCA_050014815.1 Thermoguttaceae bacterium
GGCGGGACTTGGCCGATTCCGGACCGCGGCCAGCATGTGACCCGTCAACAATCGCACTACCAGGACGTACCATCGCTCCATGGCCAACAAGAGGGCTTCCGGCCGCAGGCCCTCGGCGGGAAGGCCGTAGCGGGCCGCCGGGGCGTCGAGTCGGACCCGCGGCCCGGGCCATGCCTGCCCGTGGAGCTTCGATTGCAACTCGAGCCAGCGGGTGATCGCCGCTTCCGCATCGCTCGTGCCCGAGCAAATCGCCCCGTAGAACGCCCGGATGCCCTGGCCGGTCCGCTGGGCCTTGCGTCCGAAGTCGGCCAGTAGCCGCGAGCCGGAACGATCATCCTCGGGAACCTCGCGTCGCCCCACCCTACCGTTCCTCCAGCACCAGCGGATGGTCCGACGTGGGATCGCCGACGCGGACCGAGAGTTTGCCGGCCAGCAGGTCTTCCAGCAGGCGGCCGACGAACTCGGCCCGCCACCCCCGGGCCAACCGCGGCGTATGACCGACCAAGCTGCGCTCGGTGCCCGATCCGCCGGGATTGGTCCGCCAGTTGGTCCAGTCGCGGATGTCGTTGGGGCCGCCCAACAAGTTGGGTGCAAGCTGCGATTGCCGGCAGAGGCTCCCCAGCGCGGCGAAGACGAACTGCCCCAGCACGGACAGTTGGGCGGTCGCCTCGCGGGGCGCCCGGGGCGGACACTGCTGCTCGGGCAGCGCGAGCGCCCGCTGGATGCAGGCCGAAAGGTCGTCCAGCCGGCGGACGAGGTCGCCCCGCTCCATGCCGCGCAGGGCGCGGATCCGCTCGGGGTCGGGCGTCTGCCGCCTGGCCAGCTCGATGATCAGGTCGTCGCGGAGGACGCGCCTGGCGGGCTGGTCGCGGCGCCGGGCCTCCGCCTCCCGCCATTTCCACAACTCGTGGACGACGGCCAGGCCCCGCGAATCCAGCGAGGCGTTTCCCGATACCCGCCGCCATCGCTCGCTGCTCTTGGAGCGGCGGAGGTCCTCCCGCAGGGCCTCCATCTCTTCCTCCAGCCAGGCGAGCCGCCCCAACTCCGAGAGCCGCCCGTGCAGCCGGTCGCGCATCGACGGCAGATGATAGACGTCGTCCACCGCGTACTGGATCTGGCGCTTGGAGAGCGGGCGGCGGCGCCAGTCGGTGCGGGTCTCGTGCTTCTGGGGCTTCTCGCCCAGGATCTTGTATATCAGGGTCCCGTAGCTCGCCGGATACTCGATGCCCAGCAGTCCGGCGGCCACCTGGACGTCGAAGAGCCGGGCCGGCAGCCGGTCGATGGCGTGGAGACAGAACTCCAGTTCTCCCCGGCCCGCGTGGACGATCGTCTCGTGGCTCCCATCGGCCAGGACCTCCCAGAACGGCCGCAAATCGCCGATCTCCAGCGGATCTACGACCGCCAGGCAGCCCTCGGCGTTGACCTGGACCAGGCACAGCTCGGGCCGATACGTGTGCTCGGAAACGAACTCGGTATCGACCGCGATCCACCGGCAGGCGGCCAATCGCCGGCAGTAATCCGCCAATTGCTCGGCGGTAGTGATGCTCTCGTAGTTCACGGTTGTTGTGCCGGGCTTGCTCGCACCGTCCACTTTTTTGGGGGATCTGCCAGACATTTGCCGTCATTGTACACACTCGGTGGCGGCCGCTGAAGCGGTTAGGAATATGGGGATTGGGGATTAGGGATTGGGGATTAGGGATTGGGGATTAGGGATTGGGGATTAGGGATTCGGGATTAGGGATTGGGGATTAGGGATTGGGGATTAGGGATTGGGGATTAGGGATTGGGGATTAGGGATTGGGGATTGGGGATCGGGAGTTGGAGACCAATTTGCAATTTGCATTTTGCAATTTGCAATTGACAATTTGTTTGCCTTCCTCCTTCATCCTTCCGCCTTCATCCTTTATCCTTCACCCCCCTCTCCCCCCCCCACAAATTGCTTGACATTTTTTCCAGAAAGTGGGATACTCAGCTTTTCGCATGAATGACGGCGGGAAGTGTCACCGAAAGGGGACAGTCCCATTTTCGGGCCGACGCTTCGCGTCCGTGCCCGATAACCGGGACAGTCCCCCGCTGCGGTTTGCGGACGGGGGGTGTCTCAATAGGAAGGAGGGGCCTGTCGTGCCGAAGTCGATCCTCGATGCGATCAAGGAGGGGTTTTGGGATTTCGAACCGCGGGCAATGGACTTCAACCAGTTCGATCCCTCGGACGCCATGCCGGGCACGGACGAGAAGATTCGCACCCTAGCCGAGCGGATCCGGCGGGGGGTGCCCCTATGGCACGCCTCGGACCGGTCGGACATCGAGGCGCCAGCCCCGGCGCGACTCCGCTCCCGCTCCAGGCGGCTGCCGCGATAATATGGCCCCCACCACCTTCGCGCCGCTGGTGATCGGCTCGCTGGTGGTGGACCCGCCGCTCTTGTCGGCCCCGATGGCCGGATTCAGCAACTACGCCTATCGCCAGATCCTCCGGCGGTTGGGCGGGGTCGGACTCCCGGCCACGGAGATGTTCAGCGCCCGCGGTTTCCTCGGCAGGCATGCCCGCGGCGGGCCGCCCCCCGAGCGGCTCTGGGGCGTGAAGGACGAGCCGCGACCGCTGGCCGTGCAAATATGGGACAACGACCCGGCGGTCCTGGCGGCCGTCGGGGCCGCCCTGGCCCACCAGTACCACGCAAGCGTCGTCGATATCAACTTCGGCTGCCCGGTCCGCGACGTCTCCGAGCGGGCCGAGAGCGGATCGTACCTGCTGGGCTATCCCGATCGCATTGGGCGGATCGTGGCCTCGGTGGCCGTGGCCTGCGCCCCGACGCCCGTGACCGCCAAAATCCGGCTTGGGGCCACCCGCGATACGATCAATGCCATCGACGTTGCCCAAGCGGTGGAAGGCGCCGGGGGCGCCGCCGTGACGGTCCACGGCCGCACGGCCTCCGAGGGGTTCCGCGGCGCGGCCGATTGGGACCAGATCGCGCGGATCAAGCCGCACCTGGCGAGAATTCCCCTGGTGGGCAACGGCGACCTGGCCAGCCCCGGCCAGGTCGTCGAGACCATGCGCCGCTACGGCGTGGACGGCGTGATGATCGGCCGGGCGGCTATTCGCCGCCCCTGGCTGTTCCGCCAGGCCCAGGCCGCGCTGGCCGGCGAGCCGGTCCCTCCCGACCCCACCCTGGCCCAGCAGCGGGAGTTGCTCCTGGAGCACTATCGGCTGGTGGTCGAGCAATTCGGGGTCGAAGGCGGCACCATCTTGATGCGGAAGTACGCTTGCTGCTACGCGACGGGCCGCGGCGGCGCCCGCGCGTTCCGCGCCCACATCGCCCGGGTCCGAAGTCCCGACGACTTCTCCCGCGTGCTGGAGCAATACTTTCCGCGAGAAGGCGGCACGATTGAGTGATAGGAAATTGCATTCCTGCCACAGAAATGAGTGATAGGAAATTGCATTCCTGCCAAGACAAGGCCGGTAGGTCCCGTCTGCCGGACGGGACAAGCCATGGAGGGCACGGATGGGCGTCTTTGCGCCTTCGCGCCTTTGCGTGAGGCCTGGTCCGGGCCGGATTTCACGCAAAGGCGCGAAGGCGCAAAGACGGGAAGACAAGGAGAGGGGGAGACAGGGAGAGGGGCCGCGGGGAGCGGATCAGCCGGCGGCCGCCTGGGCAGGTTTTGGACCCGTCCTGGCCGTTTCGCGGGCCTTCAGGGCCTCGGCCAGGCTGCCGCACATGTCCTGGACTTCGTAGACGATACCTTCCTCGATATCTTCCAGCCAACGGATGTTGCAGAGCAAGCGGGTACCCGGCCACAGGCCGCAGTGCCGCAAGATCCTCTCGATCACTTCTGCTTGCGGCGGCTCGATAAACGGTAACTGTTCACGGGCCGCTTGTGGCTGGGCCGGGGATTTGGCGTAGAGCGTCGCCTTTCGCTCCGCGAAAGCAGCGCCACTTTCGCGGAGCGAAAGGCGACGGTGACCTGGTGTGAACGGTTACGATAAACGAAATCACCTTCATGGTGGCCCCGCACTTGGGACACGCGAGCGGGTCCACCTCATACACCCGCTTGATGAGCATGGCCCAGGTCCGGTTTGGTCGGCGGGTCATGCCCTCACCCCCGGGTACCCGCTTGCGGGTGCCTCTCCCGGAAGGCGAGGGGAGATTACCAGTCGCCGCTTTGCGGCGCATGCCGCGGGCCTTGTTCGAGTACCAGCCGTAGTAGCGGACCAGGTGCGAGCCGGTGGGCGGGATGTGCTGCGTGAACTCGGCCAGGAAGCCGGGCAGTAGGTCCCGCCTGGGGTGATGAAAACTTCATGTTGACGCGGAGATTTGTTCTTCCGCAATTTCTTGTGCTTGGCGACGGGCGGCGAAGACGACTTGACGCTGGGCTTGGGGGGTAACGCCAAGCTGCTCAG
>JBEKCP010000524.1:0-4385 GCA_050014815.1 Thermoguttaceae bacterium
GATCTCGAACTTGCGATTGCACAGGTAACACCGCCAGGCGTGGATTTTGGCGGCCTCCGGCCCGAGGCCCAGCTCGACCTCATCCTGCGGGCCTCGCTTGCCCAAAGCCAACACAGGCATCGGGGGCGGCTCGGCCAGGTCGTGGTCGCGGAGCCGCCCGGTCAGGCTCGCCTCCTCGACGGCGACGAACCGACGTCGCCGCCGGTGGCCCATCAGGAATTCGTCGATCACCTCGGAGACGCCCTTGCCGTCGGCCACCGCGTGGATGACGTCGCCCGAGCCGGAGCTGAAATCGCCCGCCAGAAACAGGTTCGGCCGGGTCGTGCGGTAATCCCCGGCCGGCTGCACGTCGGGGGGCAGCATCTTCCAGTCCTGCGTCTGGCCGATGGCCGAAATGAGCGTGTTGCAGGGGACGGTGAACTCGCTGCCGGGGACCGGGCGAATGGCGGGCTTCTTGCCCTGCCGGCCGTCGCCGTCGGTGGAGAGCGTGTTGCGGCGGAAGGTGATGGCGCGGAGCCGGCCGTCTTCCGTCGCCACTTCGACCGGCGAGACCAGCGTCTCGATCCGGATGCCCTCGCGCCGCATCTCCTCCAACTCCTCGGGGCTGGCGGTCATCTGGGCCTCGCCGCGGCGGTACATGACGGCGATGTTTCCCTGCGGGCCCATCATGCGGCGGGCGCTGCGGGCGCAGTCGACGGCCGTGAACCCGCCGCCGACGATCACCACGTCGCCTGCCAGCGGCAGCGGATGCCCCTCGTTGAATCGCTTCATGAAGGCCAGGCCCGGGGTCTCCAGATCCTCGGGCAGGCCGGGCATTTCGAGCCGCAAGAGGTGGTTGGCCCCGGCGGCCACCAGCACCGCGTCGTAGCGGCGGGAGAGGTCGTCGATCCCTTGGGCGGTGACGGGCGTATCGTACCGCACCTCGATCCCGCTCTGAATGATTGCCGAGAAGTCCTCCTCGACGGCATCGCGGGGGAGGCGGAAGGCGGGCACGCCCATCGTGATCTGCCCGCCGAGATACGACTCCCGCTCCAGGAGCGTGATCTCGTGGCCGCAGCGGCGGAGTTCGCGGGCGGCGGCCAGGCCGGCCGGCCCGCCCCCGATGATCGCCACTCGCTTGCCGGACGCCGGAAAATACGGCGGCAGCGGCCGGCTCGGCTCCGGCTTGCCGTCGGCGGCCGCCCGCTTCAGATGGCAGATCCGCACGGGTCCCAGCACGCTCGTCCATTGGTAGCGGCACCGGCTTTCGCACGGCCGCGTGCAAATCCGCCCCAGGATGTTCGGCAGCACGTTGTCTTCCTGGTTGATCCGGTGGGCTTCCTCGAATTGCCCGTGCGCGATGTGGCCGATGTACTCGGGGATGTTGGTATGGGCCGGGCAGGCGGTGCGGCAGGGCACGTCGCGCTCGTGCGTCTTGCGGTCCAGTTCCGTGGAGCCGTGGCCGACGAAGACCGAAAGCTCCAGCGGGTTGACGGCCTTGACGTACTCGATGCCCAGGGCCGCCACGGCCTCGTGGTAGGGCTCGGGGCCCAGGCGCGCCACGCTGTCCGATAACGTCTCGTCGCCGGAGCGGATGGCCAGGAACGTGTCGAGGATCGCCCGGACGACGGCCGGGCAATCGCCCTGCTTGAACCCGCCAACCTCCTGGCCGAAACTCTGTTGGGTGCCGCCCACGGTGACCTGGTAGCCTTCGGTCGAGCCGGACTGGCCGCGCACGCGCAGCCCCCGCAACCCGATGTCGGCGATCCGGTACGGCGAGCACGAGTTGGGGCAGCCGCAGAGGTTCACCAGCACCTTGTCGGCGATGGGCGCATACTTCGCCGCCCGCACCAGGTCCTTCAAGAGATCGAACATGGCGTGCGTCGAGGAGACGGCCAGCGGGCAGTAGGTGGTGCCGACGCAACTGACCACGTCGCTCAGGCCGAAGAAGGCGTCGGTCTCCAGGCCGAGGGATTGGAGATGGCCGCGAAGCTCGGTGAGCCGCCGCGGATCGACGCCGTGGAGCTCGAGATTCTGCCGGTTCGTGCTGTAGACGTGCTTGTCGGCGTACATCTCCGAGAGCTCGGCGATTCGGGTGAGTTGCTCCGCCGCGAGTTCGCCCTTGGGGATCTTGATCTGCTGGATGGCCAGGGCGTCGGTCCCGCGGGGGTCCGGCCGGCGGAGCGGCCGGTCCGGCACTCCTGTCGCCGCCTCGGGCAGCGGTTCCTCGACGATGCGGCTGCGGTCGACGCCCGCTTCGTCCAGGTAGCCGCTCAGCAGTTCGCGGCAGCGGTGGACGCCCAGCCGCTCGACGACGAACTTCAGCCGGGCGTACATGCGGATGTAGCGGTCGCCGTGGTCGCGGTGCAGGCGCACGATCGCGTGGCAGACGTCGACCGCCTGGTCGGCCGGCACGAAGCCGTAGAAGTGCCCCGCGACCCGCGGCGCCCAGCCCATCCCGCCGCCGACTACGACGCGAAAGCCGGCGGCCGCCTCGCCAGTCCCCCCGCGGACGGCCACCAGCCCGATGCAGTTGATGTACGGCTGGCCGCAACAGCCCTCGCAGCCGGACAGCGTGATCTTGAATTTCCGCGGCAGGTTGTCCAGTTCGCGGCAGGCGGCCAGCCGGCGGGAGATTTCGCGGGCATGGGGCAGCACGTCGAAGACCCGGTGCGGGCAGATCGACGCCCAGGGGCAGGCGGCCACGTTCCGCACGTCGTCGCCACAGCCGTGGAAAGTCGTCATGCCGGCCTCTCGAAGGTCCCGCAGGAGCCCCGGGAGGTCTTTCATCCGGAGACAATGCAGTTGGGCGCTCTGCCGGGTGGTGAAGGAGATTCGCCCCGGGCCGTAGGTCGAGGCCAACCGTGCCAGCGCCCGCGCCTCGACCGACGTGATCTGGCCCCCCGGAATGACCACCCGGGCCATGTGATTGCCCGGCTGCCGCGAGTGATAGATTCCGTAGGCCTTGGCGATGCTGATCTCCTCGCGGGACATGCTGCCCTTTCGAGCGATCTCGTCGAAATCGAGGATCAGGCCGGCTTCCTTGACCGCTTCTTCATCGCTTCGCCGCTGATGTTGGAGTCTCCGCTGCATGGTTTCCGGTTCCTGGAGATGCGGGGCGCAAAACAATCTATTCTACCGACCCGGTGCAAGAAGCCAAACAAGCCTTAACCCAACTTGCCGTCGGTTCCCGGCAGGCAGAGGCGTCCTTGCCAGGTGTCCCGGCGGCGGAACTCGGCCTCGACGGCCGCGCGGACGGCGGCCTTGTCCAGGCACCAGGTCGGGGCAACAAGGTACTCGGGAGGGGCATCGCCGCTCAGGCGGTCCACCACGCAATCGGGCGGCAGACGCTCCAGGAAATCGACCACCCACTCCACATACTGGGCCATCTCCGGCAATCGCACTTCGCCCCGCCCGACGGCCTCCGCCAGCCGAGTGCCGCCAGCGGCATAAAGGTTGTGCAACTTAACAGCGTCGATTTTCAACCGGGCAAGCTCGGCGGCCGTGGCCCGCATGTCGTCGCCCGACTCGCCGGGGAGGCCGAGGATCACGTGGGCGCCGATCTCCAGTGAGCGGCCCCGGCTCCGGCGGACCGCGTCGAGAAAAGCCTCGTAACGATGCCCCCGGCCGAGCCACTCGAGCGTCCGGTCGTGGATCGTTTGCAGGCCGTATTCCAGGCCGATCGAGGTCCGCGGGGCCAACTCGGTCAGGAGGTCGAGAACTTCATTCGGCACACAGTCCGGCCGGGTGCCGATCGCCAGCCCCACGACCGCCCCGTGGGCCAGGGCCTCGGTGTAAAGGGCCCGCAGGCGGTCCAGCGGGCCGTACGTGTTCGTCCCCGGCTGGAAGTAGGCCACGAAGCGTTCGGCTTTGTGCCGGGCGCGGAGGCGGCGGATGCCCTCGTCAAGCTGGGCCGTGATGCCGGAGAGTCCCAGCCGCCGGCTGGGGCTGAAACTGGCCGGATCGCAAAAGATGCACCCGTGCGAGCCGAGCGTGCCGTCACGGTTGGGGCAGCCCAGTCCGGAATCCAGGCTGACCCGCCAGACCTTCTCGCCGAATTTCCGGCGCCAGAAATAGCTGCGGCTGAGGTACCGGAGTCCGGCCTGGCGCCAGCCGCACGTTGGCGACCCTCCTAGAGAGGGGAGAATTGACGTCACGGCGGCACTTAGCTAAACTATTTATAAGGAGAGGTACAAACGACCGAGGTCCTTGATTTTATCAGAAGTTGCGTCGCACAGCCAGCGTTTGCCAGCGGAAAGGCACCACTGGCTGCGAGTCCAGCAGCTTGGGTCTTGAGGGGGTGCGGCTATGTACGGTGAATTGGTTCCCGTGGGCGGAGGGGATCCGATCCCTTTGCTCAAGAAGAGCTTGCTCGTCGGGCGGCGGGAAAGCTGCGACATCGTCTT
>JBEKCP010000525.1:0-4383 GCA_050014815.1 Thermoguttaceae bacterium
AAGATACCCTACCTGCACCCGAAGAACTCCCGCGCGAGGCGGCGGAACTGGTCGAGGGTCCGCACGGCCCGCACCGCCACGCGGAACTCGGCGGACCGGGGGAGTCCGGCGGCAAAGTAGCCGCTCGTGCGCGGCAGGCGGCGCAGGGCCACCGGCGAGCCGTAGAAGCGAAACTCCCCTTCGACCAGTTGCAGCATCGCGCGGCCGCGCTCTAGAGCGGTCGGCTCCCGGCCGGGACTGCCGAGCGTCCACAGGGCCAGGGCCTGGCGAAAGATCCACGGCCTGCCAAGGCAGCCGCGGGCGATGGCCACGCCGTCGGCCCCCGTTTCCCTGAGCAGCCGCACGGCGTCGGCCGCCTGCCGGACGGAGCCGCTCCCGAGTACGGGGATCCGCACGGCCTGCTTCACCCGGCCGATGACGCCCCAGTCGGCCTGGCCGACGTAGCCCTGGGCGACGCTGCGTGCATGGACGCTGACGGCCGCGGCCCCGGCGTCCTCCGCCCGCCGGGCCACTTCCACCGCGGTCTCGTGATCCACGTCGGGACCGCTGCGGATCTTCAGCGTCACCGGGATCGAGACTGCCCGGACCGCCGCCTCAACCAGCCGGGCAATGGCCGGCGGATCGGCCATGAGGGCCCCGCCCTCTCCCCGGGCCAGGAGGCGGCGGACGGGGCAGTCGAAGTTCAGATCGACCAGGTCGAAGCCCAGCTCGGCGACGACGCGGGCAGCCTCGGCCATGACGGCCGGGTCGGCCCCGCTCAACTGGCCCATCCGGGGGGACTCGGCCGGGGTGGTATAGAGCAGCCGCATCGCCCGCCGCAGCCGCCTCGCAACGCCCGCCGCGTCCACCCGCTCCGCGCATACCAGGCTCGCCCCAAACTGCTTTGCGAGGAGGCGGAACGGATAATTGGTATGCTCCTCCAGGGGGGATAGGGTGAACGGATGGGCAATTCTGACCGGGCCGATTCGCATAGTGTAAGCTGGAAAAAGGGGACAGTCCCCATTTGTGCGAAGCACCCTCCGGGCCGTTCCGGCAAATGGGGACCGTCCCCTTTTTCGGATTTCCCTGCCGTTGGGCAGTGGCGTAAACTTGACGGCGGAAAAACCCGGTAACTATACTGGATGTTGTGACTTAGGAGGGTTGGGCAACTTTCGTGGGCCCGGAGACTAGAAAGTAGGGTGGGACGACGGGCACCTGACATTATGAGCAGGTTACCCGAAAGGGGTCTTCACGCAAAGGCGCGCGGGCGCGAAGGCGCCAATTGGGAATAATTTGTGCCCTTCGGAAGGATATCAATTTGGAAATAAAGAGCAGGCTTCGATGAATCACTTGGTTCGTCTTGCAGTGGGGACGGCCGCGGTTGCCGCGGTGCTCCTCGGTGGGGCATGGGTCTGCGCCCAGCCACCCGCGGCCAAGCCGGCTGCGCCGCCTGCGGCCAAGCCGGTTGCGGTTGCAGTGCCAACGGTCACCCCTGCGGCCGACGCCGGGGCGGCGGCCCCTCTGTATCGCAACCTGGCCCCCGGCGTCATGGAGCCGATCGACGAGGAAAAGCAGTACCGGACGACCTACTCGATCCACACCGTCACGGAACTGGCCGAATTCGATTGGGCCCAGGACGCCACCTTCCGCCACAACGTCTGGGCACTGGATTTCCAGTTCAAGCCGATGCGGATGATCTGGGTCGACCTTCCGGCGCCCGGCGAGCGGATGCAGCGGAAGCTCGTCTGGTATCTGGTCTACTCGGTCACCAACCCCGGCAAGGTCTACCATCCGGTGGAGGGGAAGGACGGCACGTACGACGTCGTCACGGTCGACAAGCCGCTCCGTTTCATTCAGACCATCACGATGGAGGTACACAACAGGATCCAGGACGAAGCGGCGGGCTTCACCAAGGTCTACAGCGCGAAGTACCTGCCGTTGGCCGTGGACGCGATTCGGGCCCGCGAGGACCGCAACCGGAAATTCCTTTCCAGCTACGAGATGTCGGCGAAGCAGATCGCCGTCGGGGAGACGGTCTGGGGCGTCGCCACGTGGGAGGACATCGATCCGCGAGTCGTCTGGTTCTCGGTTTACGTCGAGGGGCTCACCAACGCCCTCCGCTGGAAGGACGATCCGGCCAAGTACGCGGCGGTGCTGAAGGGAACGGAAAGCGGTTCCTACCGGACGATGTTCGGGAAGGTGCTCAAGGTGAACTTCTGGCGGCCCGGCGACGAGTTCCTGCTGACGGAGAACCAGGTTCGGCTGGGCGTGCCGGGGCAGGCGGGCAAACGGGGCCTGCCGCCCTGCGAGTGGATCTGGCGCCGCGCATTCTGAGCACGCCCGCGCGAGGCCAAGCGGATCGTCCAACAATAACTCCCCTCTCCCTTTGCGGGAGAGGGGCAAGGGGTGAGGGGACGCCGGGATGGAAGTCGGGAGTCGAAACGGCGACGCGGCTAGAATTGGCAAGCTGGGGCACCGATAAATAGCTGCGTCCCCGTTCGACCTCCTAGCTGCGTCCCCGTTCGACCTCCGAGCCCAGGCGGACGCTCCACGTCCTTGCTTTCGGGCCCGGGTTCGTTACAATGTCGATCATGCTTGCGCGTGCGTTCGGCCGCTTTCACGGCGGGGCGCTCCGAATCCGAAGCTCCAATCCGCTCTCTCAGGCATTTGACCGGTGTTCGCTAAGAATCCCAGAGGCCGTTGGCTGAAAGTCGTTCTGATTACCCTGGCGGCCGGCTGGATCGCCTCGTCGTCCGCAATAGCAACGATCCGTTTCTTCGACAAGCGGCGGGTAGAGAGCGAGGCGAGGCAGTGCTTTGCCCAAGCCCAAGAGGCTGCAAAGCCGGTCTGGACTGAAGATGACGCGGTTCTCTGGCTCCGCAACCACGATTTCAACGCGTATCGGGGAGAGGGAGCGGACCCCGGCGGCCGTCGATATTTGGTCGAGGGAGGCCGACCGATCTCAAAGGGAGGGATGATTGCCGAGCCAGCGTCAGTTCACATAAGATTTCTCTTCGGCTTGGATCACCGGTTCGATCATGTCGAGTACGACGTTTGGCCGTTCAGGAATTGGCCCAAGTGACGGGGGCTGCGCGGGGTCAGGTTCCAGTATCGGCTTTGCTGCCGGGGCGGGCTCCCGCCGGGCGATGTTCGCAACGGATTTCCAACTCGACGGCTGCCCGCGAATAACTTCGTGTTTCGATCGCGGCGCGCCCTCACCCCCGGCCCCTCTCCCGGAGGGAGAGGGGAGAGATGGTCCTCACCGCGCCCGCCCGGCGGCGGTCACCAGCCGCACGTGGCCCGGCCCGAGAAGGTCCTCGATCCGCGAACGCATCTGGACGTTGGGGGCCACCTTCATCGCGTCGCAGTTACACATCACCCGGCTGCCGCCGGAGAGACACACCAGGAGCTGGAGCTGGCACTCGCCCGGGTAGCCGCGAAGGATCTCGTGCAACAGGTCGAGCTTCGCCAGGCCGTCGGCCTCTTCGTGTACGCGGACGATGATCCCGCGGGTGTACCGGGCCTGGAGGTCGTCCAGGGCGAGGATCTCGTTGACGATCAGGTTCGCCTCTTCGCTGCCGGGCCTCTTATCGACGGCCCCGCGGACGATCCGGACCACGTCGGGCTGGATCAGCTCGCCGTACTGGACGAACTGCTCGGGCCAGAGGATGCACCGGAGCGTGCCGGCCGTGTCCTCCAGGTCGAACATGGCATAGCGGCTCGGGGCGCCCGGCTTGGGGTTCTTCGTGTGCGCCAGCTTGATCGCCGAGAGCATGCCGCCGAGCATGACCTCGGTGCGGGCCTTCAGGGCCGCCGCCTCCACGGTCGTGTGGGAGCAGTAGGCCCGGAGCGTCGCTTCGTGCTCGGCCAGCGGGTGGCTGGACATGTAGAAGCCGAGGACTTCTTTTTCCTTGGCGAGGCGGTCGCGGGGGTCCCACTCGGGCACCTCGGGCAGGTCGGGCACCGACCGCAGATTGGTCCCGGTCGTCTCGGCCGGCTCCTCGTCGTCGGCGGCGAAGAGTCCCTTCTGGCCGCTCCGCCGGTCGGCGGCGGCGGAGGCCCCGGCCTGCATCGCCCGGTCGATCACGGAGAACCACTGCGAGCGGCGTCCGCCCAGGGCGTCGAAGGCCCCGGCCTTGACGAGCGATTCGATCGCCGCGCGGTTGACCGTGCCCGGATCGAGCCGCCGGCAGAAATCGAAGAGGCTGCGGTAGGGTCCGCCGGACTCTCGGGCCTTGACGACGGCCGCGGCGGCGCCGGTGCCGCAGCCCTTGATCGCGGAGAGGGCGTAGCATATCTTCCCGTCCGCCACCGTGAACTCGACGCCGGAGCGGTTCACGTCCGGCGGCAGCACTTCGAGCCCGAGCCGCTGGCAGTCCTCGACGTGCTCCACGAGCGAGTCCT
>JBEKCP010000526.1:0-4379 GCA_050014815.1 Thermoguttaceae bacterium
TCCCAGAGCACCAGCGGTTTCTTGCCCAGCAGGCGGACATACGCGCCCGCTTCCGCGAGCACGCCTCGGCCCTGCACGTATTTTCGGGGAGCGATCAGCACGGCTTTCATGGGAATTCTCCGGTGGAATTGTTTGGTTGTCTTATCGTTCTGCGCGCAGCGACGGCGCGATACCGTTGACGACGGGCAGCGGGCCCTCGCCGCGGAGCATCCGCCGCAGGTGGCCGGCCATGAGCTTCGGACTGTTGCGGAAGGCGTCGATCGTGCTGCCGGCCACGTGCGGCACGATCGTCACGTTGTCCAACCGCAGAAACGGATGGTCCGGCGGCAGCGGCTCGCGATCGAATACGTCCAGGGCCGCGCCCATGATCCGCCGCTGGACGAGCGCTTCGACCAGGGCGTCCTCGTCGACCAGGCCGCTGCGGGCCGTATTCACCAGCACGGCCGTCGGCCGCATCAGGGCAAACTCGGCACGGCCCATGAGGTGGCGGCTCTCCTCGGTCAGCCGGGCATGGATCGAAACGACCTCCGACTCCCGCAGCAGCGTCTCCAGCGGCACGAGCGCGGCCGGCGACGGATCGCCCCGAAAGTACGGATCGAAGGCCAGGATCCGGCTGCCGAAGGCCGCCAGGTAGCCGGCCACCAGCCGGGCCACCGCCCCGTAGCCGACCAGCCCGACCGTCTTCTCGTAAAGCTCCGGGATCGCCTCGCTGTTGGGAAACGTGCGGCGCCAGTCGCCCTGCTTGAGGCAGGCGTGGGCCCGGGCGATGTTGCGGATCTCGGCGAGGATCATGCCGAGGGTACACTCGGCGACGGCGCGGGCGTTGCGGCCGGGCGTGTTCAGCACGGCGATGCCGCGGCGGGTGGCCGCGGCCACGTCGACGTTCTCCGTGCCGCCCCGCAGGACGGCGATGACCTTCAGCTTCGAGGCCGCCTCGATGAACCGCCGGGCCAGCGGGGTGAATTGCACGGCCACGATGTCGAAATCGGCCACGCTGCGGGCCACGCCGGCCGGGAGCTCGACCGCCTCTGGACCGCCCTGCTCGATCGCCAGGTTGGCCTTTTGCAGGTCGACGAGCGTGGGGTGCTCCCAACTGCGGACCTCGACGCGAACGCCCAGATCGCCCAGGGACGCGAACCCCTGCTGCATGAATTCGCGCGGGATGTAGGTATCGCTTATGGCGAGGAGTTTCATCGTGGGGGAGGGATTGGGGCTTTCCGATTTTGGATTTTGGATTTTAGATTTTGGATTTGTTTGCGATTTGCGATTTGCGATTTGTGATTTCCGATTGGCCGGCCGAGCCCAGCAGGTCGATTTTTTCGCTCACGACGGCCATGATCTCCCGCTTGACGGGGCCGAAGACCTCTTGCGGCAGGGGGTCGCAGCGCCGCACCGCGGCGGCCGACGCCTTGAGCCCCTTGCCCATGGCAATCCGCAGGTCGGCGTAGATGTTCAGCTTCGAGATGCCGTGGCGGACGGCGTTGCGGATCTGGTCGTCGGGCGTGCCGGAGCCGCCGTGGAGCACCAGCGGCACCGGGCTGGCCGCGTCGAGATCCCGCAGCCGCTCGATGTTCAGGTTCGGCAGCGACCGGTACACGCCGTGCGAGGTACCGATCGAAACGGCCAGGGCGTCGACGCCCGTCTCGCGGACGAATCGGGCCACCTCGTCGGGCTCGGTGAGCACCGACTCGCGGTGGACCGTACACTCGGGGTCCGAGCCCCCGACGTGCCCCAACTCGGCCTCGACGCTCACGCCGCGCGGCGCCGCGATCTCGACGGCCGCACGCGTCAGCCGCACGTTCTCGGCGAATTCCAGCGCCGACCCGTCGATCATCACCGACGTGAAGCCGCGATCGACGGCCGCGCGGACCAGGTCCAGGTTGTCGGCGTGGTCCAGGTGCAGGACCACCGGCACCGGGTGATGGTCGGCCACCGCGCGCACGAGGCCCGGCACGTAGGCCATGCCGTTGCCTTCGAGGTCCGGGGCGAGCGCCATCAGGACCACGGGCGAACGGCGCGACTCGGCCGTTTCCAGGATCGCCCGGACCATCACGTCCTCCATGCAATCGAAGGCGGGGACGGCATAATGTCCCGCCCGGGCCCGCGTCAGCACTTCTCGCAGCGTCGTCAGCATGATCTTGAATCCAGGTTAACTCAACTGTTTAGGCCCGTCTCCCCTCTCCCTCCGGGAGAGGGGCCGGGGGTGAGGGGGAATGGGGATCCGCCTTCGTTTCCTGAGTTCCGCGTCTTTCAATGCTCCCCCTCACCCTAGCCCTCTCCCGGAGGGAGAGGGGACCGCCGCTATCAGCGTTCACCGCATGAGCATCCCGCCGGTCACGTCCAGCGTGGCGCCGGTCATGTAGCCGGCCCGATCCGACGCGAGGAAGACGACAACGGCGGCCACCTCGGCCGGATCGGCGATGCGTCCCAACGGGATGCGCTCCAGGTACCGCTCCAGGTTGGTCTCCAGGGCATGACGGGCCATGTCGGTGGCGATCATGCCCGGCGCCACGGCATTGACGCGGATGCCTTGCGCGGCGACCTCGCGGGCCAGCGAGATGGTGAAGCCCACCAGGCCCGCCTTCGACGCCGCGTAATGGGCATGGCCGCTCGTGGCGCCGTGGAAGGCCGCCTGAGAGACGATGTTGACGATGCTCCCCCGGTGCCCGGCCGCCAGCCACCGCGAGACCGCCTCGCGGCAGGCCAGGAACGGGCCGGTCAGGTTCACCGCGATCGTGGTGTTCCAATCGGCCTCGGTCATGTCCTTCACGCAGGCCGTCGGCCAGATGCCGGCGTTGTTCACCAGGACATCCATGCGGCCCAACTTCGTTTCGACGGCGTCGAACATCGGCCGGATGTCGGCTGCCCGGCCGAGGTCGCCGGGCACCGTCGCCGCGTCGACGCCGCAAGCGGACCGGATTTCCGCGACCAGCTCGGCGGCCTCGTCGAGCAGGTCGATGCCCTTGGCCGGATCGCGGTAATAGTGTACCGCGACCCGGGCGCCTTCGGCGGCCAGTCCGAGGCAGATTGCCCGGCCGAGCCCCCGCGAGCCGCCGGTCACCAGCGCGACTTTGTGCTTCAGGTTCAGATCCACGTTGCTTGATCCGCCGTGTACGTTTTCCGTCATTGTAACCGCGACAACTCCGGGCCGCTATCCCGGCCCAATGCAACCGGCACACAGGGTGCGCGGAGCACGTGGGCCTGCCAATCTTTCTTGGCGGCTGCATACCAACCCGAAGCGCTAGCGAGGGGGGTCGCAAAAGGCCCCTCGCTAGCGCTTCGGGTTAGTATCCGTAGCCGCCGCCAAGAAACGTTGTCACGCCGGAGCGCGTGGAGTGCTTGACAGCCGCCGCCGCGTCCTGGAAGATGGCGGTTCTGCGTCAGGCACCGAGAACTACGGCCATGAACGAACTCACTTCCGCCCAGCGCGTCCTGCGGACACTGCGGCGCGAAAATGTCGATCGCATTCCCCATTTCGAATGGATCATCGACCGCAAGGTCCGCGAGGCCATCTGCCCCGGCTGCACGATGGAAGAGTTTACCGTGCGGATGAACCTCGATGCAATCCTTACCGGTCCGGATTTCAAGAAGGAACAGATCGGCCCGAAGCGGTTCCGCAACGAGTGGGGAGTGGTGGTGGAGCAGACGGGCGAGGAGCACGGCTTCCCGGTCTCCGGCCCGATCCGCACGCTCGACGACCTTCGCGGCTACGAGCCGCCCGATCCGCGGGCCCCGGGCCGCTACGCCAGCCTCGATCGGATCGTCGCCCGATACAAGGGCAAGCTGGCCATCGGCGTCCACCTGAACGACGTGTTCTCCATCCCGCGCTACCTGGCCGGCTTCGAGGGCCTGCTGATGGCGGTGGTCGACGAGCCGGAGCTGGTCCGCCGGCTTGTGGATCTGTCGGTCAACGTCAACCTGGAGATGGCCGGGGAGGTGGCGCGGCGGGGCGCCGATTTCGTCTTCACCGGCGACGACTACGCCTCGGCCGAGCAGCCCTTCATGTCGCCCAGGGCGTTCCGCGAGTTCTTCTACCCCGGGCTGGTGCGCGTCATCGGCGGCTTCCACGAGGCGGGCCTGCCCGTGATCAAGCACACCGACGGAAACATCATGCCGCTGTTGGACATGATTCTCGACTCGGGCATCGACTGCCTCGATCCCATCGACCCGATCGCCAAGCTCGACATCGAGGCGATGAAGCGGCAATACGGCCATCGCGTGGCGCTGAAGGGCAATGTGGATTGCGCCCACACCCTCACCTTCGGCAGCGAGCAGGACGTCGTCCGGGAGACCGTCGGCGTCATCCGCAAGGCGGCCGAGGGGGGCGGGCTCATCCTCTCCTCCAGCAACAGCATCCATTCGGCCGTAAAGCCCGGCAA
>JBEKCP010000527.1:0-4358 GCA_050014815.1 Thermoguttaceae bacterium
ACAGTTTTTCACAACCCATTTGGACGCGATTGACCGTTTTTTGACGTTGGGCTATAATCATGCGGCCGTGGAGGACTGCCGTCAGACCACGGCGCGGCAAAAGGACTTGTCGATCTCTCTCATCGGTGACGGGAGCACGGCTCCCGCAAACGCGAAATGGATTTCGCCCCGCACGCCACGGAGATGTTGACGGTGTCTCTCGGATCGTCCTCGGACGTCAAGGAACAGGTCAGGACTGCGATCGACATTGTCGACCTGGTGGGCGGCTACGTGCAGCTCCGCCGCCAGGGGCGCGGCTACGCGGCGCTCTGCCCGTGGCACGACGACTCGCGTCCCAGTCTCCAGGTCAATCCGGAGCGGCAATCGTGGAAGTGCTGGGTCTGCGACATCGGCGGCGACGTCTTCAGCTTCGTCATGAAGATGGAAGGGGTCGAGTTCCGGGAAGCGCTTTCGATGCTGGCGGAGCGGGCGGGAATTTCGTTGGCGAAGGCCCGGCCCGCCGGCGGCCCCTCCGGCGCGGTGCCCGCCCCCTTCGACAAGCAAACGCTCTATAGGGCGGCCGCCTGGGCCGAACAAGAGTACCACCGATGCCTGTTGGAATCGCCCGAGGCCGAGCCCGCCAGGAAGTATCTCCAGGAGCGCGGGATCACGCCGGCGAGCATCGAGCGGTTCCATCTGGGCTTCTCGCCGGTTGACCGCGATTGGATTTTGCGGCGGGCCGGCGGCGAGGCGGGCAGGGCCAGGACGCTGGAGACGGTGGGCATTCTCGCCCGGCCCAGCGGCGGCGGCAGCCCCTACGACCGGTTTCGCGGGCGGCTCCTGTTCTCGATCCGCGACGTGCAGGGCCGGCCGGTCGGCCTGGGGGGCCGCGTCCTGCCGGTGGAAAAAGGGGACAGTCCCCATTTGCCGGAACGGCCCGAAGGGTGCTCCGCACAAATGGGGACTGTCCCCTTTTTCCACCAGGCCAAGTACATCAATTCGCCCGAGACGCCCCTCTTCACCAAGAGCCACCTGCTCTACGGCTTGGATCTTGCCCGCGATGCCGTCCGCAAGAGCCGCACGGCCCTGGTCATGGAAGGCTACACGGACGTGATCGTGGCCCATCAATATGGTTTCGAGAACGCCGTGGCGGTGCTCGGCACGGCCTTGGGCGAGAACCATGTCCGCATCCTGAAGCGGTTCTCCGAGCGTATCGTACTGGTATTGGACGGTGACGAGGCGGGTCAGAAGCGGGCCAACGAGGTCCTGGAACTCTTCGTGGCCCAGCAGGTGGATCTGGACGTGCTGACGTTGCCCGACGGCCTGGACCCCTGCGACTTCCTGCACCAGCGGGGTGCGGAGGCGTTTGCCGAGTTGCTGGCCAACCGCGTGGTGAACGCCCTGGATCACGCCTTCCAGACGGCGACGCGGGGCGTGGACCTCGATCGCGACGTACACGGGGCCACGCAGGCACTGGAGCGGCTGGTGGGCATTCTGGCGAAGGCCCCGCGTTTGCGGCACGACACGACCCGCGAGGACCGGCTGCGGGAAGCGAAGTTTCTCCAGCGGTTCTCCGTCTTGTTCCGCGTGGACGAGGCGTAGATTCGGCGGCGCTTGACCGCACTGCGGCGCCCGCGACAGCAGCCTTCGCCCTCCCGGCAGGCCGAGTCGCCCGAGACAGTCGCCGCCTGGCGGCCGGGCGACCCGCTGGACCCCGCCGAGCGCGAATTGCTGGAGCTGCTGCTCCTGTATCCCGAACAGTGGCCGGCGGCCTGCCAACGCATTCCTGCGGAGCAGTTCGCCGCCGGGGTGTGCCGGCAGGTCTACGAAACAGGATGCCGGCTGTTGGCCCACGGCGTGACGCCGGCCTTCGACCAACTGATGCTCGAAATCGACGACCCGGCCGTGAAAAGCCTGTTGGTCGCCCTGGACGAGGCGGGCCGAGCCAAGGGCGGCCGGACCGCCGATCCCGCCGCGCTCTTGGAAGAACTCGGCAAGACCTTCAATCGAAAGGAGGTGGAAAAGCGGCGCCCCGCCGTGAACGCGGCGCTCCGCGAAGCACAACTCGATTCGACACAAAAGGAAGACCTGCTCAGGAATATCATCCAGCAGGAACGCGGCCGGCAGGGTATCTCCGAGCCTACGGACGGGTGAGGATACCCTCAACCCAACGGCCAACCACCCAGTGTAGTGATTCAACCTGATCGGAATCCATCGTGTGCCACTGCTTCGCAGAAGCAGTGCGGGGAAACACGCGGATTCACTGCTTCTACGAAGCAGTGGCACACGGTCAGAAGTTACCGCAGTTTGGATCACTACGCCAGAACGCCATGAAGGCGCGAAAGGAGTCGCAAGGTGGACCTTTTCGACAAGGATCTGCAAGAACTGATCGCCAGGGGCAAGACCCAAGGCTATCTCACTTACGATGAAGTCAACGAGTACCTGCCCGACGAAGAAGTCAATCCCGACAAGCTTGATAATCTTCTGATCGCTCTGGAGGAAGAGGGCATCGACCTGGTGAACGAGCCCCCGGCCCCGGAGTTCTATGACGTTGCCGAACAGGCGGACAAGATTGCGGCAGCGGCCGAGGACCTGGAGGAGGGCGGTCTGCCGGGCGGATCGGCCGAGCCGCCGCCTCCCCCCCCGGACGTGGCCAAGTGGTCGAGCGACCCCATCCGGCTCTACCTCTCCCAAATGGCCGAAATCCCCCTCTTGACCCGCGAGCAGGAAATCTCTCTGGCCAAGAAGATCGAAGTGACCCGCAAGCGGTTCCGCCGCACCGTCATCGGCTGCAACCTCGCGATGCGCGGCACGCTGGCTGCGCTCGACAAGGTCCACAGCGGCGCGCTCCCCTTCGACCGCACGATCAAGGTCTCTCTGACCGAGCGGCTGACCAAGGAGCAAATCATCGCGCGGATGCCGCACAACCTCCGGACGCTCACCCACTTGGGCGAAGGGAACCAGCGGGATTTCAACCGGCTGCTGAACCGCCGCACGCCGCCGGCGACCCGGGCCGAGGCCCGGAAACGCTTCATCCGCCGCCGCCGCAAGATGCTCACGCTGGTGGAGGAGCTGAGCCTCCGGACCCGGCGGGTCCAGGCCATGATGCGCCAAATGGAGGACTCGGTCGCCCGCATGGGGCAAATCCGTGCCCTACTGGGCAATACCGGCCCGGTCCCGGTCCACCGGGACCATGCGACACGGGGCGCCCGCCGGGCCAGCCTCCGCCGCGAGCTCCGCGAGCTGTTGGTCGAGACCCAGGAAAGCCCCAAGAGCCTGCAAAGACGCTGCGAGCTGATGCGCCGTCAGTACCTGGACTATGAACACGTCAAGCGGGAACTCTCCAGCGGCAACCTCCGGCTGGTCGTTTCCATCGCCAAGAAATACCGCAATCGCGGCCTCAGCTTCCTGGACCTGATCCAGGAGGGCAACACGGGCCTGATGCGGGCCGTGGATAAGTACGAATACCGCCGGGGTTACAAGTTCTCGACCTACGCCACCTGGTGGATCCGGCAGGCCATTACCCGGGCCATCGCCGACCAGGCCCGCACCATCCGCATCCCCGTCCACATGATCGACGTGTTGAGCAAGCTGCGGAACGTCTCGAAACGGCTCACCCAGGACCTGGGCCGGGAGCCGACGACCGAGGAGATGGCCACCGCCGCCGAGTTGGGGCTGGACGAGGTCCGCCGGGTGCTCAGCATGGGCCGCCACCCGGTAAGCCTTGACCGACCGGTCGGCGAAAGCGAAGATAGTTGTTTTGGAGAGTTCATCGAGGACGGCGGGTTGCCCCGGCCGGACAAGGCAGCCGGAAATGAATTGCTTCGCCAGAAGATCGACTCCTTGCTCAAGACCCTTACCTACCGCGAGAGGGAGATTATCCGCTTGCGCTATGGCCTGGGCGACGGGTATACCTATACCCTCGAAGAGGTGGGGCGGATCTTCAAGGTCACCCGCGAGCGGGTCCGGCAGATCGAGGCCAAGGCCGTCAAGAAGCTCCAGCACCCCGTCCGCAGCCAGCAGCTCGTGGGATTTCTCGAGCGGGCGGCGTGACGTGCCGGGTGGTAGCACCCTCGGCCGTTGGGCTCAAGCGGCGAGTTCTCCGCAACCGCCGGCCTCGAAAGGCCGGCGGTTTTTTTGCGCGCTCTGCCGACTTGCGAAGCCGCAAGCGAAAACTACACGGCGCACCCAGAGGGTACCCGGCCCGCCCGCTACACGAATCCCTAAATCCCCAAATCCTCAAATCCCACTACCATGTCTTCATCCGATTCGAACGTCAGTACCGCAGTCCTCCGCACCCTGCACCGCGTCCACCGGCAGCTCAGCGACTTGAGAGAGCGGCTCGACCGCGGCCCGAAACAGATCCGCGCCAGCGAGGC
>JBEKCP010000528.1:0-6085 GCA_050014815.1 Thermoguttaceae bacterium
GCGATCGAGCAACCCCGTCTATCGCAACCTGCTCTCGGTCGGGACCGGCCTGCCGCGCCTCGGCCAGATCCGGCGGCGGCTCACCGTCGACCACGGCTTGCTCCTGGTCTATCTCTTCGGGGAGAACGGCGGGTACTTGCTGGCCGTCGGGGAAAGCTCCGAGCGGCTGTCGAAGCTGACCGTCGATGAGACCGCGGCCAGAACGCTGGGCATCAAAGCCGGACCACTCACGGCCAGGCAGTTGCAGGCGGCACTGCTGAACGAGACCAAGACCGGAATCGTGCAACTCCTGGCCACCCCCGAGACGGCCCTCCAGGCGACCTCGAAGCTGGCCGCCCTCTGGCCGCTGCTGATCCCGGAGGTCTGGCGCAAGGAGATCGCCGCCGGCCGGTTCAATCGCCTGATCGTGATTCCCGACGGCCCGCTGGCCCTCTTGCCCATGGAGACCCTGGTGGTCGAGGTGGGGGATGACCCGAAATACGTGCTGGATCTCGGCGTGCCGGTGATCTACGGCCCGTCGGCCACCGTGCTCTTCAACCTTGCCGACCCCGCCAGAATACGGAAGACCGAGGGGCACAATCCGGTCTTGACGGTTGGGGATCCCGTGTACCAGGGCAAGGGGGACGAGTCGGCCAGGCCCGGCGCCGGGGCCCTCGCATCCGTGACGTCCCGCTCGCGATACGCCGTGTTCGGCCAGAAGCTCCCCTCGCTGCCCTTCTCCGGCGTGGAATCGACCTGGGTCGCCGAGGACTTCAATAAGGAAGGAATGAAGGCCACGCTCCTGGCGAAGGAGAACGCCACGGAGGCCAAGGTCCGCCAACAGATGGCCGGCAGCCGCATCATCCATCTTGCCTGCCACGGCCTGGCCGAACAGTCCTACGGCAATTTCTTCGGCGCACTGATCCTCACGCCCGGGCCCAACGCCGACACCGACCCGTCGGACGACGGATTGCTGACGCTGGCCGAGATTTACGAATTGAATCTCAAGGGGTGCGAACTGTCGATCCTCAGCGCCTGCGAGACGAACTACGGCCCGCAGCAGCAGGGCGAAGGGGTTTGGGCCCTTTCGCGGGGGTTCCTGGTGGCCGGGTCGCGCCGCGTGGTGGCCAGCAATTGGCTGGTCGACGACGAGGCGGCCGCGAGCCTTGTCAGCTACTTCGCCGCCGGCGTAGCCCGGGGCGAGAAGCGCGGCCACGCCGACTTTGCCCGCACCCTCTACGACGCCAAGCGCTGGGTCCGCCAGCAGGACAAGTGGCGGAGCCCGTTCTATTGGGGCACCTTCGTGCTGGTCGGGCCGCAGTAGTCTCACACTGGTATGAGGCGCACGGCATAGGCCGTAAAGACTTCAAGATCAAGAGGGCCGTCCGATGAGCGGTTTTGTGATCTGCATCCGCAGCGACAGTAATCCGGCAAGCCTGATCCTGGGCAAAGTCTACCGCAAGTTGCCCGATGCCGAGGCGGAAAAACACGATATGCCCGCGGGCCGTTGACAGCGGAAGCCCTTTGGCCGAAAATGCACCATCTGCCGTCCGCACGGAAACGCACTGCCGCACGCCGGCAAGCAACGGACGGTTGTCGCCTGTCAAAAGGAGGAATGCGATGGTCCCGACAATGGTGAAGCGAGCGGTCATGGGTGCGGCGCTGGCGGCGTGGATGCTCGGAGTGCCCGGCTGCGTAAAGCAGTCCGAGTACGACGCCAAGGTGGGCGAGCTGAAGAAGCTGGCGGAGAAGTCGGCGAAGGCCGAGGAGAACGCGGCCCAGCTCCAGAAGGACCTCGATCTTACCAAGGCCGATGCTGACAAGGCCGAGCAGGCCAGAAAGGATATCGAGGCCAAGATCACGACGCTGGAGCAGGAAAACGCCGACTCGAAGGACCAGGTCAAAAAGTTGGGCAAGGACCTCGACGCGGCCAAGAGCGACGGCGAGAAGGCCGAACAGGCCAAGAAGGATGCGGAAGCCAGGGTCAAGACGCTGGACCAGGACAACGCCGACCTGAAGGAGCAAGTCAAGAAGGTGGCCCAGCTTCAGAAGGACCTCGACGCGGCCAAGAGCCGGTGCGACAAGTCCGAACAGGCCAACAAGGACGCGGCAGCCAAGATCCAGAAGCTCGAACAGGAAAACACCGACCTGAAGAAGCAGCTTTCCAAGCCCGGGGTCCCGGAGAAAAAATAGTCCGACACGAATTCACGCCGTCTGCTGCCGGGCGGCGGCAAGGGTGTTGCGCAGGAGCATGGCGATGGTCAGGGGGCCGACGCCGCCGGGGACCGGCGTGATCTGGCCGGCCACCTGGCGGACCGCCTCGAAATCGACGTCGCCCACCAGGCCGGCGTCCGTCCGGTTGATGCCCACGTCCACCACGACCGCCCCGGCACGCACCATGTCGGCGGTAACGAACTTCGCCCGGCCGATCGCCACGATCAGGATGTCGGCCCGGCGGGCTACCTCCGGGAGATTGCGGGTGCGGCTGTGGCAGACGGTCACGGTGGCGTCGCCGCCGGGGCCCTTCTGCATGAGCATCGCGGCCATCGGCTTGCCGACGATCTCGCTCCGGCCGAGGATGACGACGTGGGCCCCGGCGATCGGCACCCCGCTGCGGATCAAGAGCTGCTGGACCCCGTGGGGCGTACACGGCAGGAACCGCGGCCGCCCCTGCACGATCCGGCCCACGTTCTCGGGGTGGAAGGCGTCGACGTCCTTGCGGGGATCGACGGCGTCCAGCACCCGGGTCTGGTCGATCCCCTTGGGCAGCGGCAGTTGGACCAGGATGCCATGGACGGCCGCGTCGTGGTTCAACTGGTCCACCAGGGCCAGCAGCCCGTCGGTCGTCGTGGCGGCGGCGGGCAGCCGGTGCAGCCGGCTGGCCAGTCCATTCTGGCCGCAGGCCTTCTGCTTGTTGCGGACATAGACCTGGCTGCCGGGGTCTTCGCCGACCAGGACGGCGGCCAGGCAGGGGACCACGCCCGTGCGACCGGTGAACTCGGCCACTTCCCGGGCGATTTCAGCCCGAATCTGCTCGGCCATGGCCTTGCCATCGAGGATAGTTGCCGTCATGGAAGGCTCCTGGGGTTTTGTGAACCGTCTTTTCTTGTTAGCCGTTCACGGGGGACTGTCCCGATTTTCGCGGAGGGGACGACCCAACCATGAAAGCAAACCGATTTCGCCGCGAAAATGGGACTGTCCCCTTCGGCCGCTAATGTTAGGGTAAATCCCCCTCCAAAAAAGAGAAAGCCTCGCCGCCCGAAGGCAAAACGAGGTTTTCCCGAGCTTGGTCACAATCAAACTGGGCCCTGTTCGTCGCGGGCCCTCCGACTTAAGAAACCGTCCGCATCCGCTTGCGGCGGATCACCGCCAGGCCGACCGCCACGGCGCCGGCGCCCAACAGGGCCAGCGTGGTCGGCTCGGGCACCGCGGCAGTCATCGTGGCAAAATCGGCGCCGTTGGCGCCGCTGGCCCCGGTCGCGTTGGCATCCACCACCGCCCAGACCGTATAGCCGTCCGTGTCGTTGTTGGTGTAGTAGCCCCAATCCCCGATCAGGCCGCTCAAACTCCCGGAATTCGCGGGTTGGGCACGGAACGTCGCCCATGACTCGCCGGCGCTGCCTACAGTCTGGCCGGCAAAGGCGGCCCCGGTCCCGGCCTTCTGCCAGATCGTGCCGCTCAAGCTACTGTTATGGTTCAGGTAGCCGAGGAACAGGTTGCCAGCGGAGGCGGCCGCCGAACCGGTCTGGTCGCCAAACATCGAGGGATCGTAATTCAACTGCACGACCAAATCGCTGCCGGGAGTCGCGCCCTTGAGGTTCACGATGTCGCTGGCCAGGAAGCCCGAGCCCCCGAGGTGTTGGAGGTCGGGGGTGGTCGGCTGGCGCCACTGCGTGGTGACATTGAGGCCGCCGGTCTGGGCGGTCCATTCCGGGATGGTCGCCGTGGACCCGGGCCAGTTGGCGCTCAACGGCCTGAAACTGCTATTGCTGGTTGTCGTGGCGAGGGCCAGCAGGGCGCTCGACAGGGGGCCGGTCAATTGGCCGCTGGGCACTAAGCCGTGGAGGACGATGTCGCCGGCGGCCTGCGTCACGCCCACCCATGGAATATTCGACGCGTAGCTCCCGCCGGAGGCGTTCCCGAGGCCCACGTTGACCGCGGGCATGGTCAGGATGCCGCTCGATATGGCCAGGTTGCCCGTGCCGCCGCCCATGTTGATACGCGGCCCGACGCCGCTGGCGTTCATCAGTGCTTCCTCGGCAACGACACCGCCGCCGACGAGGTCAATCGTGCCGCCTGGATCGATCGTTCCCGCACCGTTGAAGAAGAGGCTTATCGAATTCGAGCCGTTTTTGCCGATCGTGCCCGTGCTGCCGCCGTGACGGTCGGGATCGTGGTGCTACTGTCAAGATTAGAGTCGCCGGTAATGGCCAGGGACAAGACCGTGCCCGTCATGATGTTGGACGCGACCTGGACCTGGGCGAGCGTCAACTGCCGCTGCTGGACGATGCTGCCGCTCATGGCGAGGCTCTTGGTGCCGCCGGTGTCGCCCGAGTTGCCGATGTTGGCCACATTGAGGGTGCCGCTGAAGGTGGCGCCCGGCGTGGCGTTGGACTGGATGCCGACCTGGATGTTCAGGTAGCCCGAGCTCGGGCCTGGGTGTGCGCTCTGCCCGAGGTAGGAGGTGCCGCCCAGGGCCAGGCCCGTGAAATTGGTCTGGGCCGTAACGAAGCTGCCGTTGCCGCTGGTGGCGTTGGCGGAGATCGTAAAGCCGGTGTTATTCGAGGTGGTGACGGTGAGGGCGCCGCCGCTGTCGTTGCTGATGTACCCGGTGCTGCCCAGGAGCAATCGCCCGAGGCTTAGGGTTGTGCTCGGGTTCAGGTTGAGGATCGAGTTATCGGCGATAGCGTTGGAGCCGTTGTACGTGATCGTTACGGGCTTGTCGGGCTTGCCGCCGGCTCCCGACTGCTGACCCGAATAGCTTGTACCGTTGGACTGGTATGCCCCGGAGTAGACGGGGCTCGCGTCGGTGCCCATGTACGCCTGATGGATGTCAATCTGGGTGTTTGCCCCAGTCGTCAAGCCAGCGGTGGTGTACGTATACCACGTTGTGCCAAGCGGAATATCGAAGTAGCCGCTGCCCTGGGGCCCGCCCTTGCCGCTGACGCCCGCGCTTGTCTCCGCTACAACGCCGCCGTGCGTAAAGCCCGCGTTCACTACCGTGATGTAGTTGTACCAATTCGGCGAGGCGCTCAGGTTGGGCACCGCGCTGGTATACGTCCCGCCCACGGTCCCGACGCCGGCCGTGATGGTCTGCAAGCCGCCAGAGAAGAAGGCGCCGGCCGCGTTGTTGGGGCTGCTCCCAAAGTCGCCGGCGAGCTGAACCGCGCCCCACCCGCTACCCTTTTGAGCGTTGTTCTCGACGCCGGCCCAACTGCCGTAATTCGTGTCGAAGGTGCCCTTTAGGGAGGTCCCTGTGTTCGAGATTGACAGAAAGTCGTTGCCTCCCCAGTAGGCGCTGCTCGAATTTGACGCCGGAACAGCCGCGTAGATGACGAACGGGATCTCGACCGCGCCCGACGAGGCCTGTTGCGTGATGCTCACGCTGTAGCTCTTTACGCCATTGGTGCCGGCGGCGGTGCTGATGGTGTACCCAGTTCCTGAGACCGGCTCCAGAAAGTACATGAAGCCCGCATTAGCAGCGCCGGCACTCGAGAGCACCAATGCCGCAACGGATAGCACAATCAGGCGTTTCATCTTCATTTTCCTCGTGCTGGACGGGTCGAGAGGCTGATTCTTGGAGAAAAGTGCCTTCGGCAAAATCCTTGGTCGAAACTCGTCAGTGTGTCGGTCGGCGGGGCCACCGCCGGCGGGCGGCGAAAACTCCCAGGGCGGCCATCCCTGCCCCCAGCAAACAAATCGTGCCGGGCTCGGGCGTCGCGGTAATCCCGGACGGGCTCATCGTCCCGACGCCGCCGAGCGATGCGTCCTGCGTGGTCGGCCCGTGTGTCCCGTTGAGCGATGCAACATACCCGTTGAACCAAAGACCGAAATCCTGGGTGCCGGTGTGTCCCGTGTAGGTGAAGTCGCCCTGGCTCCAGTCCTG
>JBEKCP010000529.1:0-4330 GCA_050014815.1 Thermoguttaceae bacterium
TATTCATGGGCACGGCATCCGGGCGCAGTGTGTTCGACACTAGCCCGACGCGCAAGCGAGGGTAACTCGTTGCCAGTCCCTCGCTTGCGCGTCGGGCTAGTGTTTGCCCGTGAATAATCCGGGCTAGCCCCTGTCTCGCACGAAGTAGCGGCGGATAACCAGCAAATAGCCCAGCCAGGCGCCCCCGCACACTATGCCCAGCCAGGGCATCCATAGGGCCATCATCTCGATCATGCCGGACCGCCGGATCATGGCCAACTGGGCGGCGGGCATTCGCATCTTCTCGTACATTTCCAACAGGAGGGTTTGCGAGACGGTGCCCATGTTCACGATCCCGACCATCCAGAGCAGCAGGGTTCCCCACCAGGCGGCCATCTTCAACCGATAAGTTCCCCAGGCAAGGTACGCCATCACCAGGGTCAACGGCAGCATCACCGCCGCGCCGGCTGCTCCGGAAAGAATGTGGCCGAACGCCGGCATCACAAAGCCGTAGTAAGCCGCCGACAAAGGCATACACAGTGCCGACGAGCCGTGGAGGATGCACACCGCGAGCACCGGCATGGGGCAGCGGTCGGTCCAGCGAACCTGCGGATCGCGCCGCCAGCAGGTGGCACGCACGGATTCTCGCTGGTAGAAAACCAGAAACAGGCCCGGCAGCAGGATGTAGATGCACGCCATGACCGCGCCCATTACGACCTGCATTATCACAATCGCCGCCGGCGGCATCTTCGGCTGTTGCTGGGCGATCGATGCCGACATCATCGGCCCCGCCGCAAACACGAAGACAACAAAGCTCATGACGCCCACGATCAGCCACATCCACGACAGGACTACCGTGAGGGTCCAGGCCCAGCGGCGTGCGCGGATCGAGCCGACCCCCAGCCAGACGAGCACGACGGCCAGCACGAGGTAGAAAGCCATGGCCGGAATCATCATCCGCGCGTCCACCGCCTGCCCCTGCGGCCCCCGAGCCATTGGCCCGAGCACGCCGACGGCGACCATCATCAGCGCCATCAGGCCCGAGATGCAGCCGAGCAGGATCTGAAAGACGCCGAAGAACATGAGCAGGGAGCTTCGATCGGGGAGGGCGGGCGTTGCGGCCGGTGGTTGAGTGATCGACATGTTAGACCTTATCTTTTGGTGACCAGGCCGAGCCCGGTGCAGTCCTTGTCGTTTTCCTTGCCGGCGATGCCGATCACGGGCGTGCCGTCGCCGCCCAAGCGGGTCTGGCGGCTGTTGCCCGTGTAGCCCATCCACTCGCTTTCGTAGCTGCCGGCGGGGGTCAGGGCGTGGCCGTTGTATCGCATGAAGGTGACGGAGAACCCGTCGAGCACGAGCGTGCTCTTGGCGGTGATGCCGCCGACGGCGTAGCCGCTCTTCGCCTTGACGCGGAGCAACCGGCTGGTGTTGGTTCCATGCTGCTTGCCGAGGACCTCGCCGCCGGCGCGGGTGCGGAAGATGGGCCGGATCGCGCAGATGATGTCGTTCACGCCCGCCCACTTGCCGATCCCGACCTCGAACCCGATGAGCACGCCGCCTTCGGGCGCAAGGTCGGTGAACTGCGGGTCGGCCATGCCGCCGAGGATCGTGTTCTCGGCGGCCTTGGCGACGGCGACGGGAGCAGGCTGCTGCGGCCGCGGCTGCACGTATTTCGACGGCCGGGTAGTGCGGCTCTTGTGCAACGGGGTCTTCTTCGCGTCGACCGCCGCCGCATGCGGTCCGGCCGGCGACTTCTCCGCCTTCGACTCGGTCTCCAGCAGGCTCGCGTATTGTTCCAGGCGCTTTTCCACGCGGGCATGCGTCAAGCCGGTCAGGTTGGCGACCGAGTCCTGGTACCACTTCAGCGCGCGGGCGCGCATCGCCTCTTGGTCGCCGCCTTCAAGTTTCTCGCCGAGTTCCCACCAGCGGTCGCCCACGGCGAGGCGGTCGTCGGGAGATTCCGGGTTGGCGCGATCCTTCTCGGCGGCCGACTTCAGCTCCGGGTCGTTTCCGCGGGCCAGCATCGGCAGCCCCGTCTCCCAGTCGCGCTTGCTCAGGCAGTAGTACTTGCCCAGGGCCGTGTTGGCGTCCGGGTTGTTGGGATCCTTCTCGATCGCCTGTTTCCAGACCTGGACGGCGTCGTAGGCGGCGCGGTAGCGCTGGATTTCCTTGGCCCGCTGCTGGAGCCGTTTGACGAGGTCGGCGTCGGCGGCCTTTCGGGCGGCCCGCAGCGCGACGGCGTGGATCTCGTCGGCCGCATCGAAACGGTCGCCGGCGATCGCCTCGTCGAGCAGGGTCACGGCGAACTCGGCCACCGTGGCGTTCTGCGGCCCGACGGCCGTCTCGGCGACCGCCTTGAGCACGGCGGCATTGGCCTTCTCGGCGTCGATCTGGAAATGGGAGATCATCTCGTCGGCAACCCTGCGGGTCGCCGCCAGGTCGCCGGATTCGATTGCCAGCAGCCGGGCCCGGTTCCACAGCGCGAATTGCTGGGCGGGCGACTTCTCGCCGGCGGCCGCGCCGAGGAGCTTGTCGACCATTTCGAGCTTCTGCTCGCTGGTCCGGGCCTTCTTCGACTCGTCGCCGAAAACCTCCTCGACCAGTTGCGCGGCCTTGTCGCGCGATTCCTTGTCCGGCAGCGGCACGCGCTCGGCAGGCTTGGCAGCCTCGGGCACGGGCACAGCGGGCTGCGCCGGTGGAACGACCCGAGCCGGCGGCGGGGTCGTCGCGGCAGGCGTGGAAGGGGCCTTCGCGGCAGGCGTGGAAGGAGCCTTCGCGGCGGGGCCCGTCCCGCTGGAGGCCAACGCCTGCGTCGATGCCGGGTCAATCCGCTTGTACGCGTACGTGAATGGAATCGACATCGGCGAGTCTTTCAGGTCGCAGACCAGCTTGCCCGTCAGGTGGAGCGAGCGGACCAGGTGCGAGCGGCTGTCGTACAAGACCGTGCCGTCGCCGGTCACGTTCACGGGGGAGGGCTCGCCCGAAGACGTGGCCACCTTCAGCTCGTAATGCTTCTTGATCGTGATCAGGCCGTCGGCCGACTTCCCGCCGAGCTCGTATTCGATCTTCTGAAAGACGGGGATGACCACCTCGATCGAGGTTTGGCCGCCGGAGCGGGGACGAGGACCCCGGAGGGAGGGCGGCCCGCTGGGACTGCGAGGATGCGATCCCGGGCCAAAGGGGACCGTGCCCGGCCGTCCGGCCCCGGGACCGTGCGGAAAATTCGGCAGCGCGACGCCCGATTGGGCCACGACTTCAGACAAGGTGGTCATGCGGCGGACGGTCCACGTCGTTTGTCCCGGATTGTCGGGCAGGTGCTCGATGCCCACCAGGCACTGCGGTCCCAGAAACAACGGCAGCCAAGAGCCGGTGGCCTCGTGGATCTCGCCGACGGGATCGGTCACGAGCTTGCCCGAAACCGACCGGGTTTGGGTGGTCTGGCTGGTCTGGCTGCCGGACGCCGCGGAACTGGCGGCACGCTTCGATTCCTCGGAGGTCCCGTGGAACAGCAGGCGGTAACGTTCGCTGCTGCCCAGCCCGCCGGGGCCGATCGTCACGGTCACCAGTGCGACCGCCGGGGTGACGCGCTTGGCCAGGTCGGGCCCCGCCAAGGCCGCCGCGGCCCCCACGGCCGGATCGGCGACGGCCTGGCGCTTCATGAGGGCGCGGACCTTTTCGGCCGGCACGGCGAAGCCGACGTTGGAAATCTCCACTCCGGCCAGCTTGGCGCTGGCGACGCCGACGACTTCGCCGCGGCTATTGACCACTGGGCCGCCGCTGTTGCCCGGGTTGATCGCCGCGTCGACCTGGAACAACCGCTGCCCTTCGTGGTCCACCACGCCGGCGACGCTGCCGCTGGTGACCTTGATGCTCTGGCCCAGCACGTCGCTCAGCGGAAAACCGACGACGCGGACCTCCTGGGCCAGCTCGACCTTTTGGGAGTCGCCCAGCGGCAACGCGGTCAGGCCGGACGCGGGGACCTGGAGCAGCGCGAGGTCGCACTCCCGATCGCACTGGAGCACCTTGGCGACGTGCGTGGCGTTGCCCAGCTTGACGGTGAATTGCGTCCCGCCGCGAACGACGTGGTCGCAGGTGATGAGATACCCGTTGCTGTTGACGACGAAGGCGGTGCCGGTAGCGGTTCCCGACTCGTGATCCAAGTCGGCGTTGCCGGCCTTGCGGGGGCGGTAATTGCACGTGCCCTTGAAGTTGGTGGCCGCGCCTTGGATCTGGGCGTCGATGCTGTAACTATACGCGACCTCGTCCCCCTTGTCCCAGGGGTACTTGAAGGCCGCGGCACCGCCGGTCTGGCCGAGAACCGTCGGTGGAAACACGATCAGCAGGCCCAAGA
>JBEKCP010000530.1:0-4312 GCA_050014815.1 Thermoguttaceae bacterium
AAGCTCCGATGGTTCCAATATAGCCTTCGGACGCTGCTGTTGTTCGTCACGCTCTCGGCCATCCCGTGCAGTTGGCTTGGCGTGAAAATGCAACGCGCAAGACGGGAAAGGGAAGCGGCAGCGGTAATCGAGAAATTGGGCGGGGGCGTGCAGTGGTCAAAACCATCGGGGCCGTCTTGGTTGCGAAGCCTGCTGGGGGATGATCTATTTCAGCACGTTGAAACGGTTTTCTGCAATATCAAAGACACCGATGCTGCGTTAGAGCATATCAAGCCGCTGAATGAAGTCGAGAACTTGCTGCTGGACTGGACCGAAGTCACCGACGCTGGGCTAATGAATCTTAAGGACGGGAACCAACTCCATGGATTGGGCTTACAAGGAACCCAAGTCACGGACGCCGGACTGGAGAATCTCAAGGAGCTTAGCCAGCTCCGATCTTTGGACCTTAGCGGAACCAAAATTACGGATGCTGGGTTAGCGCACCTTAAGGCACTGAACAAGCTCGAATATTTGCGGCTTGCAGGGACTCAGGTCACGGATGCAGGGGTAGAGAACCTCAAAGGGCTGAACCACCTACAGATGTTGGACCTTGACTTCACCCACGTTACGGACGCCGGTCTAGAGCACCTCAAGGGACTCGATCAACTCCAGACGTTGTGGCTTACCCGCGCGAAAATCACCAACACTGGCGTAAAGAAGCTTCAGCAGGCGTTACCTAACTGCCAAATCCAACGCGGATTCAAGACCCCCGAGTCGCCCGCTCGCAGCTCCAAGTCGCGCCTCATTCCTGCCGCTTATTCCGTCTATGCCGTCTTTTCCGCCTGCCCCTCCCACGTTGTCTCTTCCATGCGTGGATTTCCTATTGACTTCACTACCCATCCTACGCCGATAATGAAGGCGACAACCTAGGATTTTCTATAGGGCATGGATGCGCCCAGGATCCCGCGGCGACAACCGCCGGGGGACCCACGATACCTCGGTCTGCGCGTCTCATGCTCGAACAACGTGATCTGAAGAAGGACCTGCTGGCCCTCGGCTTGCTTGCGCTGGCCGTGTTCTTGGCCGCTGCGCTGTTGAGTTACGACCCCGCCGATCCGCCCAGCAAGCTCGTTTATCCCCAACACGTCGAAGTCCTTAACGTCTGCGGACGCTCGGGGGCCCTCGTGAGCCGCTACCTGTTCAGCGCCCTGGGACTGGGGGCCTATTACCTCGTGATCTCGCTGGCCCTGCTGGACGGCATGCTCTTGGCCCGCCGGCCGCTGACGCAGCCCATTACGCGATTGTGCGGCTGGCTGATTTCGCTGGCCGGACTGACGACCTTCGCCGCCATGGCCGTGCCGCAACTCTCGCCGGGCCCGGTGATCGGCGCCGGCGGCTACCTGGGCGCGGCCGGACGCGGACTGCTGGAAATGAATTTTGCCACGGTCGGGGCCTATATCTTTACCATTAGCCTGGTCCTCGGCGGACTCCTGCTTTCGACCGACTACCTGCTCATCCATATTGTCGCCTTTGTCTTCGGCAAGCCGGCCCAGGGCATCGGCCAAGGCATGCTGCAGGTTGGTGCGGCCGCGGCCAAACGGCTCCGCCGCAAGTCGGACCTAGACGCCTACGAGCCCGCGGAAGACGAGGCGGGTGGCGGGGCCAAGATTCTCTCCGTCCGCGTCAAGGGACGGCCCGGCGACGAGGCCAAACCGATTGCCGCCGATGTTCCCCCGGCCGAGCCCGAGAAGAAGGCCGATCCGCCGGCCGGCGCCGCGCCCTCGCAGCCGGAGCCTGCTGCCGCCGAACTGGTCGGCGGTGGCCTGAGCTCGCTCTTGCGGATCCGCAAACCGCGGCCCCCGAAGAAGGACGAGGAACTGCAACTCGACGAGCCTTCGCAGAACGCGGCCGACTACGAGTTGCCGGACATCGAGCTGCTGTTGCCCAGCGAGTCCTTCAACTTCGACGAGCAGGAGAAAGAGGTCCGCCGCAGAGCCAAGATCCTCGAGCAGACGTTCAAGGATTTCGGCTTCAATATCCGCGTGGTCGAGATCCAGACCGGCCCCGTGATTGCGCAGTTCGAAGTCGAGCTCGAAGCCGGGCTGCGGCTGAGCAAGATCACCGGCCTGGCCGACGACCTGGCCATCGCCCTGCGGGTGCCCAGCGTGCGCATCGTGGCGCCCATTCCGGGCAAGAACACGGTGGGCGTGGAGGTGCCCAACAACGAGCGGCAGATCGTCCGCCTCCGCGAGGTCATGGAGGAGGTCAACGGCAAGGCGCAGAAGATGCGGATTCCCATCTTCCTGGGCAAGGACGTATCGGGCAACCCCATGGTCGTCGACCTGGCCACCCTGCCCCACCTGCTGATCGCCGGCCGCACGGGCACGGGCAAGAGCGTCTGCCTGAACTCGATCATCGTCTCCATGCTCATGACGCGGCGGCCCGACGAGGTGCGGATGCTGCTGATCGACCCGAAGATGGTGGAGCTCAGCCCCTACAAGTGCCTGCCGCACCTCATGCACCCCGTGGTGACCGACATGCGCAAGGCCGAGGCCATCCTCGCCTGGGCGGTGGAAAAGATGGAGGAGCGCTACCACCTGTTGGCCCGGGCGGGCGTGCGGCACATCAGCGTCTACAACCAGCTTGGCGAAGAGGAGCTGATGGAGCGGATCAAGCCGGAGAACGACGATCAACGCCGGCAAATCCCCACCCACATGCCCTACCTGGTGATGGTGGCCGACGAGCTGGCCGACTTGATGATGACCGCCGCCAAGGAGGTCGAGCAACACATTATCCGGCTGGCGCAGAAGAGCCGGGCGGTGGGCATCCACCTCGTATTGGCCACGCAGAAACCGACCGTGGACGTGATCACCGGCCTGATCAAGTCGAACCTGCCGGCGCGGATCTCCTTCCAGGTGGCCAGCCGCACCGACAGCCGCGTGGTGCTGGATGAAATGGGCGCCGACAAGCTGCTGGGCAACGGCGACATGCTCTTCCTCTGGCCGGGCACCAGCACCTTGATCCGCGGCCAGGGCACCTATCTCAGCGACGATGAAATCAACCGCGTGATCGCGGCCGTGGCCACCAGCGAGCCGCAATTCGTCAAGGAGTTGGTGCAGTTGAAGCTGACCCAGTCCGGCGGCGACGGCCAGCAGACCCTGGCCAGCCGCGATGAGCTCTACGAGGCGGCCATCGACATCGTGATCCGCGAGGGACGCGGGAGCGTGTCGCTGTTGCAGCGGGCCCTGGGCGTCGGTTACGGCCGGGCCGCCCGGCTGATCGACTACATGGCCGAAGACGGCATCGTGGGCCCCTACAACGGCTCCCAGGCACGCGAAATCCTGCTCACCCTGGAGCAGTGGCAGGAGATGAACGGCCAGGGCGCCGCCGCGGCAACCAAGCCCGCCCCGCGACGCAACAACAAGATACTCCTGGCCCCGCCCGACGACGGCGACGACCAATCGAGTCCCGTAGCCTTGCTGCCCAGCGCAGCGCCGCAGCCGGGCCCGGCCGCGGCTGATGAGGAGACGCCGGCGGATGACATCGAGGAAGAGCCCGAAGCGGACGAGGAGGATGAGTGGGACGAAGAGGAGGAGGATGAAGAGGACGAGGAGGAGGATGAAGAAGAGGATGTAGACGAAGAGGACGACCCTCTGGACGAAGAGAATGAGGACCAGGAGCAGGAAGAAGATTCCGCCGCAGAAGAGCCTTTTCACGAAGCCGGGACTCGCCGCGGCTGCGCCTGAGCCGGCCGGGTGAGCGAGCGTATCATATTGCCGACGCCGGCCGTATTGTTATAATGCGGTCGCATTATCAGCGTGTTGCGTAGCGGGCGGGCTTGCCCGCCGTGTTTTGCTTGCGGCCGTACGCGGCGTTAGGAAATGGATCCCAAGGGAGAGGCGGATTTTGCCAGTGAAGTCAATGCGCCGCATCGAAATCTATGACACCACGTTGCGCGACGGCGCGCAGGGCGAAGGAATCAGCTTCTCGCTGCAAGACAAGCTCGCCCTGACCGAGCGGCTGGACGCCGTGGGCTTCGACTACATCGAAGGCGGCTACCCGGCCTCCAACGAAAAGGATGCTCAATACTTCCGCCGCGTGGGCGATCTGGACCTGAAGCAGATCAAGGTCTGCGCCTTCGGCATGACCCGCCGCAAAGGTGTCAAGGCCGCCGAAGACCAGGGGCTCCGGGCCCTGCTGGACTGCGGGGCGGGCGCGATCACGCTGGTGGGCAAGGCCTCGATCTTCCAGGCCACCGAGGTGCTGCGGGTCGGCGGCGAGGAAAACCTGGCCATGATCCGGGAGAGCATCGCTCACCTGGTCCACGCCGGCC
>JBEKCP010000531.1:0-4309 GCA_050014815.1 Thermoguttaceae bacterium
CCTTCACGAGCGGGAAGACCGATGGCTCGGCCGTCCAATTCCAGGCGGCGGCGGGACTGCTCAACTCGTAGAGGCACAATTGCCCCTCCTGGTTCGCGCCGACCGTGAGCTTCGTATCGTCGGTGGCGATCGTCCACGTCTTGCCGCGCTCGGCGGGCGAAGATGCAGCTTTGCCACTCTCGTCCGCCCACGCGGCGGACGCCAGAGTCAAGGCCAGGACCAGGCATGCCCGGGTACTCATCTCTCGTCTTGTGCTCATGTGATTCCTCCGCAATCGTGGTGGTGTTCAACACATCTATTGTTCATACGGTCCTCATCGCAATTGCGGGCCCGCGCCGCGCTATTGGGGCGGCCGATCCCACGCCGCTTCGGTCTTTGTCCCGGCCAACTCTCCCGCCGCCGCGTAGGTCCGTGCGATGCGTCCCAGCCAGTCCATGCTCTTTCCTCGTCGGCGGGCGCCGGTGTCGCGTTCATTGCGACGGCTCCTTTTCAATAGCGCCCAACGCGAATTTCTTTCCATCATAGGACAGTTTTCGTTTGCCCACAACCAGCGTCGCGATGCGGCCCTCACCGGCCGCTTCGATCGCCGGGGCGGGGCCCCGCTGGAACGAATTCACGTGGAAGACATACGCGCCCGCTTCGGCCGCGGCGATGCACTGGTAGGCCAGGCCATCGGCGGGCGGTTCCGCCGGGTTCCGCCGGACCGCGGGCCGCTCCCCCTGGATCTTCTTGATCTGCTCCCGGAGGTCCGCCGAGATGTCCGGCGGCGGTGGTGCGTCGCACACCGTAACGAGCACCAGCGGCGCCCCGCAGACCCCGCTCGCATCAACGACCGTCGTGGCGACGGGCGTGCTGATGCGATACGCCCCGCCGCCAAGCGGCTCGACCACGGCGTCGTGTTGATGCAAACCCGGAATGGCGAACTGGCCTACGATCATCAGCCCGCCGCGGGCGCGGCTCACTCTCCGCTGGAGTTTCGGGTTGTCTTCCAGCCCCATGCCGGTGACCATGCCGGCGGCGGAGGAGTTCCAATAGTTTTCCGTTCCGCCGATGGTGGCGATCACGTCGTCTTCGCCCTTCCAGCCGCTGCGGAAGACGTAATAGCGGGCCTTGCGGTCGGCCAGCACGTGGCCGAGGATTTCGGCCGGGTCCCGCTCTTTCACGCCCAGCGGCCAGTTGGCCAGCGCATAGGCCGCATGATGCGGCAGTTTCATGACGTCGTAGGTCTTCTCCCCCGGCTCGAGGACGCGATTGTAGAACCACAGCACGGCCGGCTTGTGCTCCTGCGGACAGACGCCGAATCCGAGGCAGAAGTCGCCGCTTTCGGAAGTGTTGTTGCCGTTGCGCAGGAAGTCGCGGCAGTACATGCCGCGCTCGATGCCGAGCACCTTGCCGTTGCGGAAGCCCAACTCGAAGATCCACTTCGTCAACAGCCACTGGGCGGCCTCGCAGTTCTGGACCATGTCCATGCCGGCGGCCACGCGGAGGGCCTGGAGATAAGCGAACAGGCCGGTGTTGGTGGAGATCCGCCCGCACTGGTGGCCTTCGTAGAACCAGGCCCGGTCCGAGAACCCCCAATCCAAGGCCCGCTTGGCCCTTTGCGCAAAGACGCGATGGCACAAGAGCGCGGTCGGCCGATCGACGCCCGGATCGCCGAGAATGGCCAGCACGGCCGTGCCGCCGCCGCCGTTCCACGCGCCGTAGTGGTTGCTGGTGGGGTCGAGTTGCCCGTGGCCAATCTGGAAGACCAGTCCGGTTGCTTCCGTGCCCTGCTGGTACTTGCAGCCTTTGAAGACCCGGTCCAGGATTTCGCGGGCCAGGGCCTCGCGGTAGGCCTGGTCCCAGGCGTCGTAGCACAAATCGTAGGCCAAGGCGACGGCCGCGTAACTCGGTCCCGCGCGCATGTGCCCGCCATGGCCCGGCGCGAAATACGAATAGCGGGCGTCGGGGTTCTGCTTCCGGCCGGTCCGGGCGTCCTCGACGCATTGGCGGGCCAACTCCGCATACTTGGCTTCGCCCGTCAACTGGTAGAGCAGTCCGTATCCGGCGCCGTGCCAGAGGGTCCACGGTTCCTTCAGCAGGGCATCGAGCCGGGCGAGGATCACCCGGCCCTCCGGGGTCGCCATGCGCCGGCGCAACTCCGGCAGGTCGCTCTTGCGGAAGATCAGGCGCGGGTGCTCGCCGGGTTGCAGCGGCACATACTTTTCCACGGGGCTCGGCCAGAGGGTCTCGCGGACGCTGCCGACAGCCTCTCCCTGGACGGCGGCGCCGTTGAAGACCCCCGCAAAGGCGCCTCGGAGCGTCTGGCCGTCGCGCTTCAAGTCGATGCTGTAGCTGGCGCGGCCGCCGGGCACCCAGGGGTCGTCGTGGATGTTCATCTCCACGTCAAGCAACGTCCGATCCTCGAGTCGCTTGAGGGCCGTCACGGTCCCCTCATGGTCCATGCAGTTGTAGATCGGTTCGGGTGGGGTCGCTGCCTTGCCGCGGGCGGGGTAGCCTGCCCAGCCCATCACGTGTCTGCGCCACGCTCCGTCGCGCTGGCCGAGGTAGAGTTCCAACGTGCAACGTTTTCCATCGCGCACCAATGCCCCTTTGAGCGAGAGCGTCGCGTCGAACCAGTACGCCCCCGCCGCGCCGCCGACCGGCGAGGCATCGACGGCGCGCGCCGGTTCGAGGGCCTTTGCCCAATCGGGTTCGGATGCGGCAAGAGAGATCGTTGCATCGCCCGCCGCCGGCGGGAGCAGTTTTACGCCCGAGCGACGCTCGATGTTGCTCCGCGCCTCGGCCACGATGTCCGCGATACCTTCGACGGGCTGCCGCGCCGCGTAGTCCAGACCAGGCAGCGCCCGCGGATCACCGATGTCACCCAGGGTGCGGACCCACAGTTTCAACTCCTCGGCGTGCGGAAACTGCTGCCACTTCAGAAGATGCTGCAGGATCGGGTCGACCGTGGCGCTGCCGATCCGCCGGCAGGTGGCCGCGACTGCCGCCTTGACTTGCGGATCAAGGTTCGCGCGAATGCCGTATTCCGCCAGCGGCTCCACCGCCGCGTCGCCCAGGGCCACAATCGCGTTGACGGCTGCCTCGAAGACGGGCGTATCGAATGACGGGGACTTGTGCGAGCCGCTGCCCGGCGCGGCCATTGCCCGCACCAGTCCCGGCACAGCCTTGGGGGTCTTCATGCCGGCCAGCAGCTTGACGATGGTCAATCGGGTCTCGCGGCTCGCCTGTGGCAGGCGAGCCACCAGGGCGCTCATTGCCGGTTCGCCGATTTTTGCCAGCGTGCCTTCGGCCAAGGAACCGATCCGCGGGTCGGAATCGTCCAAGGCGCGGACCAATTCCGGGACGATGTCGGCCGCATGGACCTTGGCCAGCCCCTGCATCACGGTCAGCCGCACCTCGGCGTTGGCGTCCGCCGCGGCGGGGAGAACGGCCTTCACTGCGTCCTTATCCGCCTTCCCGATGAAGACCTTGGCCGCCGCCATGCGGACCTGCGTCTCCTCGTCCGCCAGGGCCTCCATCAGTCCTTTGAGGACCACGGGGTCTCCATAGAGTTTCTCCAGTCCGCGCACCGCCTCGCAGCGTATCCTTCGATCCTTGTCGGAGCCGGCGCGCCGCAGGGCTTGCAGGGCCTGCTTGTCGCCGATCTCGACCAACGCCCAGAGGCAGGCCAGGCGGACTTCCACGTCGCTGTCGCTGGTAAACTGCAGCAATAAGGGAACTGCTTCGGCGACCCGCTCCGTCCCCAGTTGCCGTGCTGCCGCCGCGCGCGTTCTGGGATTCGCCAGCAGGCTGGCCGATTCGCGGGGGATTCCGCGAGCCGGCTTCGCGCTGTCAGATTGCCCGTCTCCTCTGCGGCGGGAGCTTTTCGTCGTTCCCACGACGATGCACACCATGACCGCGACGGCTAACACGGCCAAGGGGATCCATAACCGACGTGCTGCTTTGTGATCCATGTCATAGTCTCCACGGCTTGCGGAGCGTGCGGGTCAACTTGCCGGTTGACCAACTTCACAGACCACCCGGAAACCGACGTTGAATACGCCGGACCAGGCCGGGTACGCCAAGCGGAACGCCGAGCGGGCGCGGTGAGGGCGGTCCTGAAACGATCCGCCGCGCACCACCCGCTCGGTCTCGGCGGCCGTGTCGTTGCGGCCGCCGTCGTCGCGGTAGGGATAGGGCCGGTAGCGCGAGCGCGTCCATTCGGCCGCATTGCCGTGCATGTCGTGCAGGCCCCAGGCATTGGGAACGTACTTGCCCACCGGCGCAGTGACGCATGCCCCGTCGTCAACGGCGGCGATCTTCGGCA
>JBEKCP010000532.1:0-4300 GCA_050014815.1 Thermoguttaceae bacterium
AGAAGCATCCGGCTTCCCGCGATGCGGCCGGGGTCCGCAGACACCCCGGCCCGACGCCACCAGCCCTTGCCTACGCCGTGATGCCCTTGGTTAGGGCCATGAAGGCCGTTTCCAGGTTGATCTCGTCCTCCTTGAAGAGGCTCAGCTTGTGGCCGGCCTGAACCAGCACCGTGGGCAGCTCGCTGTAGTCGGTGACGCCGTCGGCGAGCGTGACCATGACCCGGCCGTCGCGGATCTCGACGCCTTCGACCAGGCTGCTTTGTTCCAGCAGTCGGGCGGCGGGCTCGGGATCGCCCACTATGCCGACCTCCAGGAGCGTCCGCTGGCGGACCAGCTTCATTACGTCGGCCACGTCGGCGCTGACCACGAGCTCGCCCTTCTCGATCATACCAACCTTGTTGCAGACGTCGGCCAGCTCGGGCAGGATGTGGCTGGAGACCATGATGGTCTTGCCCATCTTGCGGAGTTCCTTCAGGAGTCCGCGGATCTCGACCCGTGCCCGGGGGTCCAGGCCGCTGGCCGGCTCGTCGAGGATGAGGACTTTGGGGTCGTGGAGGAGGACGCGGGCGAGGCCGAGCCGCTGCGTCATGCCCCGCGAGAGGCTCGTGACGAAGGCGTCCCGCTTGTACCCGAGATCCACCAGGTCCAGCACTTCGTTGCAGATTTTCCGCCGGGCCGGCCCCTTGATGCGGTACGCGGCCGCGAAGAACTCCAGGTACTCGATCACCTTCATGTCGTCGTAGACGCCGAAGAAGTCGGGCATGTAGCCGATGAGCCGGCGGATCTGCTTGGGATGGGTATAGATCGAGTAGCCGCAGACGCTGGCCTCGCCCCAGGTCGGCTGCAAGAGCGTGGCGAGGATCCGCATCGTGGTCGTCTTGCCCGACCCGTTGGGCCCGATGTAACCGAACAGGTCGCCCTCGCTCAGCTCCAGCGTCAGGTTGTGGACGGCGTGGAGGTTGCCGTAGACTTTGGTGAGGTCCTGGGTCTTGATCATGAGGGATTTGGGGATTTTGGGATTTCGGGATTTGGGGCCGCTTGCGGCTTCGCATTGTTGCCCACGGGCAGGACGAATCGGTAGATGGTGGTGCGGCGGTCCTGGGAGCCGTAGATCGGCCGGCCATCGCGGAGCAACTCGGCCCCGGGGTGCTGTTCGGACTTGACCGGGTAGGCCAGCAGAACGGCCCGCCCGGCCGCCAACTGCCCGCTGAGATCGACGAACTGCTGGTAGTCGTTGGCCAGTCGGCTCTGACGGCGGCCGTCGGCGGCGTCGAAGAACGTCATGGCCCGCACGATGTAGGGGACATTCACGCTCGACTGGTCGTAGGGCGACCCCGCGGCCTGCTTGGCGAACAGTTGTTCGGCGCTGCCTTTCATCAGTTCGCCCAGGTCGGTACACCGGGTAGCCGATCCGATATCGACCGGCTGGCCCGGCTCGAGCGTGCCCAGATCGTAGAGGCAGCGGTCGTAGGCCAGCACGCAGTAGGACAAGGGGAAGTCGAGCCGGCTGGTGACGGTGCCCCGCGGCGCGCGGCCCTCGTCCGTCAGGGAGGCGTCGATCGGGCAACCCTTCGACGCGGCCGTCCACCGGCCGGTGAAGCTCTTGGTGGACCAGACCTGGATGGGCACCTGGTCGATGGCGTCCAGCCCGGGCGAAGCGGAGTACTGGCCGCTCCAGAGCATCGAGCCGCCCTGCTGGTGCATGCCGCCGATCCCGTCGCCGGCCAGGCCCATCCAACTGATCATCATGCTCCGCGGCTCGGCCGGCCGGCCGTCGCAGAATCGCGGCGCCAACGACAGGTTGAACGCCTCCATTCGCGGGCTGAAGACGTTCATCCAGCTCGTGCCGCGGACACTGCCCGCCGCATCCACGTCCACAAGGTCCACCTGGTTGACGCGGAGCTGGTCGCCCTTGAGCCGGTAGGCCATGAAGTACGCGCCGCCGCTGGTGGCCAGCACGATGGCCGGGAAGGTGAACCAGGTCCATTCCATCCGCCGCACGAACTTCCGCAGAAAGAAGTAATCGCCGGGCCCAATCCACAGGATGTACAGCACCACCAGCAGGGCGACGGCGCCGAACGGCACGAGCCGGACGCCGGTGAAGCGGTCCAGCGCGCTCCGCAACTGGCCCGACAAGTCGCCAAAGCCGTACCGCATGCCGAAGTTGTTCTCCTCCGTCGGCGCTTCGGTGGCGGGCCAATCGAGCAGCCGGGCCACCAACAGCTTGCGGTCGCTCCACCGCGCCAAGAGCGACCGGTCGAGGTCGGCGGCGAAGAAGATCACCTGGCCGAACCCGCGCGGCGTGCGGACTACCAGCGGCAAATCGGACTCGGCGGCCTCGACCTTGCCCTGGACGTCGGACAATCGGGCAACGCGGAGCGCAGAGCTCTGCGCCGGGCCGGACCGCGGGACCGGGTTTTGACTCTTGGCGTAGGCCTCCAGCGCGGCGGTCTGGTGCAGCGAGAGGACGCCGGCGAACCGGCCGGGAGCGAACCGCGCCAGCGGCGAGTCCGCCCGGAGCATCGCGTCCCCCTGCGACCCGACGCACAACACCAGCTTCCCCCCCATGCGGATCCACTCGTCCAGGGCCTCGACGCGGGCGCTCTCCGCCATGAGCTTCTTGAAGACATCGGCCTGGCTGGTGGAGAGCACCACGGCGTCCACGCCCTCGTAGCCGTACCACCGCGTGGGGAGCCGGGCGACGTCGTCGACCCGGGCGATGACTGCCCGGGCCTCCCCGCCCAATTTGGCCAGCCCCGCGGCCTCTTCCAGTCCGAGCGAGCCGCGGCTGACCTGGACCACGAGGCCCCGGCCCTCCACCGCCTCGAGGTAATCCTCCGCCGAGACGTCAAAGGTTCGCTCCACCACCAGACCTTTCCCCCATCGAAACTCGGCCCGGAGCGAACTCCTCACGTGGCCGAACCGGGCGTAGACGATGACGGTCGTATCCCGACCGGGCAGCACCTGCGTGGCCGGCTCCGGCGTGGTAGTCCAACAGGGCACGCCGTCGCTGTCGGCGACCGACACGCGGACGCTGCCCACGAGCGCCTCGGTCCCGCCGCGGAGCGTCAACTCGACCGGCGTCCAAAGCCCCGCCTTGTAACGATCGGCAAAGCCGACCCGGACGCCGATGAACTCCGGCGGCTTGGCCTTTTGCGCCCGGGCAACGGCCGGCAAAAGCAGCAGGACGAGAAGGAAGGAGGCTAGTTGTCGTCTCATGGTTTTCCTGCGTCCGGACAGGTGCACACGAAGCGTCCGCAGCCGGGGCAGCCCGCCCCGTACTTCCGCATCACGGCCTCGGTCAGATCGACGCCGACCACGTTGGCGATCGTCGTCAGCCAGGCCAACACGTCGGCGAACTCGCCGATCCGCTCTTCGTGCGTCCCGTTGCGCAGGGCCGTGGCCAACTCGCCGATCTCCTCGGCGAACCACATGAAAGTCCCCTCGACGCCCCGGGCGATGTCCTTCGGGAGGTACATGCGGCGGATGAGTTCCTGGAACTCGGAGAGCGTAACGTCCGCGGCCGGCCGAGCGGCCGGGGGCGTCGAAGGAACCGAGGATTCGCCCGAGTGCGGGTTCATTGCGTTATCGCCTTGCTGGGCCATGGGGTTGCCTCAGACCGTGGCACCCGATGGCACGGGCGCTAATTCCAGCACCACCTTGTGCGCGTCTTCACCAAGCACTTGAGAGGCGTCGAGTATCTCCAGCCCGGCAAGCTTGCCGTCCGGTCCATAGTCGGCCGTGATGTCGGGCGACAATTCTCGGCACTCGGCGGTGCCCGGCTCCAGAACCCGAATCTCGATGTAAAGTGCGTCGACCTCGGCGTCGTAGCGAATCCTCATTGCGGCACCTCATTATCGCCTTAATCCTACCTCTTCCCACACCGGGTAACAAGGGTATCGTGCCGCTGGAATCTCCGAAACCCCGTTGGGGTTTATTTGTGGTTCTTCGGCCGCGTTCCCAGGGTAGCCGCTCCGCGGCAACCCTGGGCTTTGTTATCGCCACCGCGTTGCGGTGGGGGCTGCAAAAGTTCCTTTCCGTTGCGGTGGGGACTGCGAGGGCTCCTTCGTGTTGCGGCAGCAGCTTGGTGGGTTTGCCCCGAAGGGGCTGTAATATCATAGCCCGGGGTTGCCGCGGAGCGGCTACCCCGGGTCTCTGATCGCAAATATCCCCGAAACCCCAACGGGGTTTCGTAGCGACCCGGGATCAATCCCATACGTAGCGTTCATCGAACTCCACGTCATGTCGGCGGAGAAGTTCCCGGAACTCGTCCTGGAACGACAGCCCCCGATGATGCTTG
>JBEKCP010000533.1:0-4290 GCA_050014815.1 Thermoguttaceae bacterium
GCCAATCGCGATGCAATCCGCGACATTGCCGTCACTCCGGCCGGCCCGTACCGGCCGGGCGACACGGTCACCATCACTTGGAAGTGCGATCCGAAGGTCGTCCAACGTGTGAAGATCCACTTTTCCCCCGGACCCGGGATGTGGGCGGCGGCGCCGATCACCGACAGCGCGCCGGTGGCCGGCCCGGAAGGCGGCAGTTTCGCCTGGAAGATCCCCGCCAGCATCACCGGGATCGGAAAGAACAAGGCGGAGTTTTCCGTTCCGACCGTCTCCAATCTGTGTTTCTTACGGGTCGCCAACGCCGTGGGTCCGCAGTGGCGAACGACGGAATCGCCTTTCCAGATCATGGCTCCATTGGAAAAGCGATAGAGCACGCGTTCAGAAAAACACATACTCAGGCATCCTCAAGTCGATTCCTATTCGTTGACTGTCTTGAAACAGGAGAAAGGGAAACGATCATGACAACGAATCAGAACTGACCAAGGAGTCATCATGAAAGCACGTTGCGGAACCCTGTGGATGTTGTTGATGATCTGCCGTTTCGGCATGGCTGGCGAGCCGGCCAGTGCGCCGGCCGCCAAGCCGGACCTCTCGACGATGACCACTCCGGCATTGCCGTTTCCGACGGTCGCGGACCTCAAACCGGTTCCCGACCCCGAGCCGCTGGTGTTCCTGGACGGGCGCAAGGTCAAGACGAAAGGGGATTGGCAGGCCCGCAAGAAGGAGATCATGGACCTGCTGCAGCACTACATCTATGGTTTCAGCCCGCCGGAGAAGTTCGTGGACGGCGCCCCGCCGCCCGAGGTCACCAAGGAAGAGAAGGACGTGCTGGGCGGGCTGGCGACCCGGCGCGAGATCAAGGTCTGCCTGACGCCCGACCGCGACGATCCGCAGGGGGCGATCTGGCTTTCGCTGGTGCTTCCGAACAAGGGCGAGGGGCCGTTCCCGTGCGTTCTCCAGTTCGAGCGACCCGGCGAGATGACCGAGTACGCTATCCGACGCGGGTATGCCGTTGCGGGATTCTCCCCCCAATCGGGCCTCAGTTTGTACAAATACTACTTCCCCGTTCACTCGGGACCATGGGTGACCGGCGACGACCCAAGATTCTACGTGTCCCAACCGCGCAGTGATATACGAAGCATGGGGAGACGTCTACTACACGGGTGGGGCGAACGCGCGATCTGGGGGTGGCGGATGCGGCGGATGATGGACGCGCTCGTGACCCAGAAGGACATTGATGCCGAGCGGGTGATCTTTACGGGCGGATCGCGGGGCGGCGCGTCGGCGCTGATGGCTGCCGCCCTGGATGAACGGGCCGCGATGGTCTACTGCTGGCAGGGGCTTCCCAAGATCCGGGACCATATTTTCCGCCCCCAGTGGCACGCGCCGCATGCACAGGAATTCGTGGGCCGGCTCGATCGTTTGCCCGTCGATCTTTACTGCGCCGCCGCGACGATCGCGCCGCGACCGATCCTGTTCACCGAGGCGCGCGAAGGGAGCAACTATGTCTACTCCAGCACACCCTTCGTTTACGAGAAGATCGCCAGTGCTTACCGGTTCCTCGGCGCCGACGTTACAATGGAGAAGGATCCCGGTCCGGGCCACGAAGGCATGTACTCCCGCGGCGTACTCGGAATGCACATCCGCGACGGAGGCCATGCCGGGTTCCCAAGCGATTGGAAGAACATGCTTGATTTCGCTGACGCGCACATGAAAGCCAAGCCTTAGACCCGTGGGAGGGGGACCCGTGATGAACACCCAGACAACCCCGATGAAACCGGGCCCTTCTTGTCTCCAAACGCTCATGCTCCTGCTGGTGCCGATCCTGTGGACAGGCAACGCACCAGCGCAGGAACCGGCGGTACCCCAGCCACTCAAAATGTCGGCCGGGCGCGATTATGTTTTGACCCTCGCCGGCGGCCTGCCCAAAGAGCGTGCGCTGGTAGTGTATCTACACGAGGAAGGCCGCGCGCTGAAGCGGGCGTTTGCGCTCGGGCCGACCTTCAACAAAGCGGTGTACGACGTGCGGTACGACGGCCTCAAGCTCGACGGCGACCGCCTTCGCGGGAAGATCGAGGTCCGGGTCCATCCGGATTTCTGGACTCGGGCCAGGCACAAGACCATCGAGTGTGCGTATGCCATCGACGCGCAGATCAAGGACGCGGCCGTGACCGGCGCCTTCACGGGAACGTTCGGCACGACCGGCGTCCAAGGCGCGATCTCCGGGAAGATCGTTCCGACGGCCGGCGCGTCGGCGCCCGGACACGTCCAATGCTGGGTGGGCGAGGAATTCTTCTTTATCCCCGGACCGCCGCCCGATCCGGCGCGCAGCATCCTCGTATTGGGTTTTCAGACAGCCCTGAAGAACAAGAGCCCGATGACCGCGCGCATGGCGCTGTCGGACCACGGAGAGAACCATGGTTCCGCGGTGGTGCCGGGGCTCAACCATCAGCCGCACGGCGTGGACGGTTCCCGGCTCAAGGTGTCGGCCGATGCGATCAAGGGCCCGATTATCGTCTCCTTCCGGCGCGACTGCTACTGGCACTTCGATCCGTTCACCAATGAGTACGAAATCGACGCCAAAGTCCTGGGCGCGGAGGTGGTCGGGACGTACAAGGGCGTTGACCGCGGCGTTCCGGTCGGCGGGAACATCGCCGGCGAACTCCGGCCCAAGCAGGCGCCGGTGCTGAAGCCGGACCTCTCCAATCTGACTTCGGTGGACCTGTCGCTCCGCTGGTCTGTCGGCAAGCCGCACTGCGACCTGAAGTTGACCTACGGCCAGGGGACGCTGCAACGCGCCGAGGTATCGTACGGGCAGAAGGCGCCCCAGGCTCCGCCCCGTTTCGACCGCGTGGACGTGAAGATCGTGGACGATCACCTCTCTGGAGTCGTCGAACTCACCGCCAACCTCGAAGGGACGGAGGAGAAGTTCCGATACGCCTTCGGCGCGATCATCGAGGGCACCGGCATCTTGTCGGGGTATTGGACCGGGGAGCGGGCCGGCAAAGGGATCTACACGAAGAGCAGCAAGATGTTCGGGAAAGTGACCGTCGCCGCGGAGGAGGTCTCCGGGGCCAAGGCGGAAACGAAGCAGGACGAACCGCCGAAGTGAAGGCCAAGGATTTCTGAAAGGAGAAACGACATGCCAAAGCACCTTGGACGGAGTTGTTTCATTTTGAACCCCGAGACTTGAAAAGGGAGCATTGCCATGCGAAGCATTATTGCTGTCCTGTGCCTCACGGCCTTCGGCGACGTCGCTTCGGCGGCCGGCGCCGACATCCTCGAACTGGAGCTTCGGCTCACCGGCGCGCTGCGGCCCCAAGCGCCGGCCACCGAGCCAGGCCCGTCGTTGGTCCTCGACCTCACGCGCACCGGCGACCGCTGGGAACGCGTCTGGGGGGTGGAAAGCGACTCCCGGCATGCGACCCTCCATACCGGCCGGGTCCGCAAGGCTGCCATCGATGCCAAGCAGGCAACGCTGGACGTCGCGATGGAGGGTAAGAAAGCGTCGCGCATACAAGTGAACCTCGCACGGGCCGCCGACGGTCGCCTCTCGGGCACGTACACGGTGACGACGCCCGCCGGAGCAAACACCGGGAGCGCGGACGGGCGCATCAAGCCGCTGCGCCCCCCGCTTCCCGCCGGTTATGTGCCGGTCAAGCCGGGCGAACACCCGCGCATCCTCTTCCGCGCCTGCGACCTGCCGGCGCTGCGCGAGAAGGCCAAGAGCCCGCTGGGCCAGGCGCTGGTGGCGAAGATGGGCAATGAAAAGGCGGTGGACGCTATCGGCGCCGGCATCCGCTGGCAGCTTACACGCGACCCCGCTTTCGCCGAGTTGGCGCGCGGCCTGGCAGAGAAGCAAATGGCCGGACAGGGACCCGGCTACTCGGGTCGAATGGCCAAGGGGCGTCATCCCGAGCAGGTGGCCGTGGCACTGGACCTGTGCTACGATGCCTGGCCGGCGGACTTCAAGGCCCAGGTCATCGACTACCTCGTCGCGACCACGAAGAAGTACATGGGGCGAATGGGGGGCAACGAACACGTGTGCAGCAATTGGAATGCAAGGGTCCACGCGGGCGCCGGGTTCATGATGCTCGCCCTCTGGGGCGAAAAAAGCCCGATGCCGTCCAAGCCGACCGGGCCCGACGCGGCCGCCGCCCTCCCGTTCTGGGAGGAGGACGTCAAAGACTGGACGCGGCTCGGCGAAGTGAACATGGATTACCAGCGCCTCTTCGAGCGCACGCGCTACCTGCTGTACCTCTTCTGCCGCGAGGCGACGGGCACCGGCGG